>CAZKPQ010000001.1:0-31666 GCA_964554695.1 uncultured Gammaproteobacteria bacterium
TGGCCAGATCTTTGTTCAGGCCGTCAACCTCAAGCCCGACTATGCTAACGCCCACTATAATCTTGCTCAAGCTCTTCGCCAACTTAACCAACGTGAGCAAGCCTTAGTTCAGCTTCAATTAACCGCCTCGATCGTTTGTTCCGCCCAAGGTCAAGCTGCCGCCGACTGTAAGCGCGTTAATCAAGAGATCACGGCTCTTGGGAGCACTCCCGCCTCTCCAGCCGCCGGCTTAGTCCAGCCCGGTACAGAAACGGAGATAAAACCCGCCACCCCTGCTAGCCAAAACCTTCCCAACGCTCAAACCCAACCTCCTGCCGTCATCAGTTCCCCTAGTGGCGAGCTTGAGCCATAGTTTAAAAGCCTCTATCGCCAGTAATAAATCATTAGCTCCCCAGCTGACCTCGCCCAGAGGCCGTCAGTTCCATTCGATATCCGCTCGGTAAATACACCGTGCAACGGCGAGTAGGCTAGATTGGTCCAAAACCGAGACCTCCGGCTCCGTTCACAGCTAACCCTCACCGCTACTTTATCCGGTTGGCTCATTGACTCGACACCAAAATACTCTCGCCCCTCCCTATCTGCCCCCAAATGGTTCGTCATACTTCCCCCTGTTGTATGAAAGATCGCCCCTCCCATTCTCTCCGAAGTCTCAACCAGCCTCACAAACATTTCCTTATTCGAGTTGCCATACTCCAACGAGCTCTTTCGAAGCTCTAACTCAGTTAACCCTCTCACCTGACATTCATAAACCGGCGGACTAATCTGCTCAACTCCCTGGTAGATAAGAAGTAGAAGAAGTGGAACGGTGATCACTCCTAACCATCGGCCCCAAGTAGGCCGCTCAAAAGCCCGGAATCGTTTACCCTTTTCTCTCACAAATAATTACTCCCGGGAAGAGTGGTCTCTCCCCAGGAGTACCAAAACCATTTCTTGCCCTAAGCCGACTTCATCTGTCGGTAACAATTATTGCAATAAATTGGTTTGACTGGTTTACCAGTCGCCTCATCAATTCTTGGTTGAAAAGGCACTTGGCAAGCCTGACCGCAGTTGCTACAAACTGCATCATACATTTGACGAGGACCGGCATTGTAACCGCCGCCGTATCGTCCCCCTTGGCCGCCACCATTGACGGCTGCTTTACGGGCAGCTCTATCAGCGGGACATCGAACTGGTGGATTTGTAAACCCCTTCGAAGCATAGAACGCTTGTTCTGAGGCTGTCCAAACAAATGTCTGACCACAGTCCCGACAAGTCAGGGTCTGATCAGTATATTGATTTGCATCCATTAGAAAATTTGCACCTCCTCCGTGGTTGAATTCCAGTAGATCTTCTCGTGCCTTTCTACTGGAACTCCAGGAAAAGGAAAAAACTTCGAGGTTACTAAACTGGTAAATCTATTATACCAAGACTCTCCCTGGTTTTAAAGCCTACTGACCTACTCTAAGCTCAACATCAACCCCCGAAGAAATAATCGCTCTTTTAATAATACTCCATGAAAGCGCGTCTAGTTGTTCACTGGTCTGCAATTCCTCGGGCAAAGTAGGCTTCACCACTTCACGTAGCAACCTCCTGAAAGCCTCAATATCATCCTTCTCCTTAATCTGAGCCAACTTGTCTCCCCCTACTGTCTGTATAAGTAAGTCTCCCACTGGATCCAGCACCGGTCCATAGTTAGACCTAATTAGATGAGGGCTTGCTTTAGCCCATTCATTTTGACTAAACGTCTTATCGGCTGCAATTAAATCCGCCACCCACTCCTCTAGTCCAGACATCTTCACTTCCATTGTCCGCTCACCATCGGAGAACTTCACAGCGAAATCTAGGCCAGCAGTCCTAACCTCTGATAAATCCAAGGAAAGGTACTCTCTAACCTCCTGTCGAGCCTCCTCGTCCAATTGCGGATCAACCTCTACCCCCTGCCTAATCTCAGCTTTAATCTCTTCTATCCCTACTCCCCTAACTAGCTCTTCCACCCCCTTGTCACTAGCTTCAAGTTGTGTCGATTCCAGAAGTCCAGTACAAACGTGACCTATAAATTCGTGGAACCGCGTATTAGTCTGCTGGGCACGAATAAACTCATCAAACTCCTCTCCGGTAACTACTCTCACCAGCTCCGAGTCTAGTTCATCCCTCCGTTCTTGGAGTAGGTGATTATAGGCTTCCCTGACAGCCCCTTCACTAAGCAGCGCTACCCGCACTGGCTCGGTCGCCGAATATTCAAGTACTGTCGTCGTCACCCCGTGAATAATTCCATCGCCACCAGACACCCGGGAGAATGGTTCAGTCTGTTCAGTCACTAATAATTCCATTCCCTGTTCTGCTTCATCTTGACAATAGTTGATCGCCGTAGAGCTTTCGAGAAATGCCCTAACTTGTGCCCTAAACCCACCCGAGCCTACAATTGTTGCCTTGACCGCTCCGTCAACCCGAGTTACTCCTTTAACCGTATCTTCCGAGCTCGCACCGGCCCCCCCAAACATCCCCCCACTTACGGTCGGAGTCACCACGCGCTCGGTTGGAGATGGGGTCAGGGAAAGCCCTTGGCCTCCACCAGAAGGCTCTGGTGAATCGTCGTCTGACAGCTCGTCGCCATTTACTTCCTGGCTACCACCAACACAACCAGCTAAATAAACCGCACAAAAAACTGTAAAGGCAAGAGGACCCCACTTCTTGAGAATATAGCTCGATACCTCTGACAACTTAGGCTGTCTGCCTCTTCTTAATGCACCCGCGAGTTCACTTGCCCCCAACTCCGCTTGGTACATTGCCCTTTCCCTCTCCGTCACCGCATGCCTGCCGACCCCTTTCTCGTGAGCCTGTATGGCTTTAGTCAACTCTCGCTCCCCAGAGCGACCTACGTAGTTCATGGGTCAATGTTAGCACAAAAATCGCCAAAAGTAAATGCTATAGGACTATAAAGAGCCTTCGACTTAACTGTACCACTCCAAATCTTCAACCCAAAGTTTTTCCTAAAAGCTGCCAAGTCTGGGAAAGAACCTGTCGCCCACGAGGTATCTGCCTATTAGGGATCCACGGTGTTTGTTTACTTTCTAATACCCGGATTTGTCCAGCCATCTCCTGAACTAATACCACATGATCCCCCGTCATTAAGTAATTAGCGAGGCTCTCATCATATCGGGCTGCAAGACCAACCAAGGTACTTACGGGTTCAAAAGGTCGGTTACCGCGTCTTATTTCCTCGGGGAACTGCCCTCCTATGGCATTCAAAATTTCATTTGCGAGAATCTCCCTATTCCCTTCCTCGTAGGTTATCCCTAAAAATTTACATAGCTTGGCTAACTCTTCAGCCCGAATGACAATATCCTGTCGGTAAAGTTCACCAGCACCTTGACTTACCACCCCCGATACCGCCGCTACCTTAAAATCCGTTTGGAGAGCCATTAAGGGATCAACTGGACGAAGACCCAAATTCCCCACATCCGCCAATTCGACTTCCTGCCTGGATGGCGACAGGACTACATGAAGGACTTTACCCGGAGCAGTAATCCTAGACATATATCTCTCCGCGGCAGAAAGAAGCTGCTCTGGCTCTCTCCCGAAACCTTCCAACGACGCTCTTGAGCCATACATTACTAGAGCAGTGTATCTCCTTGTTTTAAGCTCCGAAGGCACGACTACTGTGTCTGGAGCTATGTTTCTACCTAAAACTCTCGTTTCTAGTGGCTTCGCCTCACTAAATAATTCGTGGGGAGGTTCAATAAGGTCTCCGACATAATAGGGTTCGCCGTCGGGCGCAATCGCTACTCTTACCGATTTACCACGATCGTTTATGAACTCCCCTATGGATTCACTTGGTCGAAGCCAGGCAGTTGGCCCAAAACTCCTCTCATGAACCCTTCTCGTAAATTCGTTCTCCGATAACTTAGCATTGATTCCGACTATCTCTTGAAGTTTCCTGGCAAATTCTCTGTTTGCTCGATCCTTTGGGCTCTCTGGTTCAGTGCAGGCGGCCAATACCGTTACCAAGCCCCCCATAAGCGTTAATCGGAGAAAGTCTCTTCGGGGAATTGGATATCGCGGCACTATGGGATTCTATCACAGAGGGAAAATCCAAACCCTACTTTGAAGTCCTAACTGGCAGAACCTTCTCTTCTCCAAGATTAAGAACGTTAACGAGGTTAGAATCCATCGGTAACACCCACTTTGTTCCTGAACCCGACAGAACATTTTGGCTCACTCGAAGCTTCTCGTAAAGTTGAGCATTATCCTTAAAGTACTTTTCCGCCGCTTCTGATACCTCTTTAATCGCATCAGCCTGGGCTTTTGCTTGGACAATAACAGCCTGCGCCTTTCCTTCTGCCTCTAAAATATCCTTCTGCTTTTGTCCTTCAGCTTGAAGAATCTGCGACTGTCGAACTCCTTCCGACTCTAAAATTGCCGCCCGCTTTTCCCGCTCCGCCTTCATCTGTTGACTCATCGCATCCGTAATATCCTGGGGTGGATCAATTTTTTGGACCTCAACTCTTGTTACCTTTACTCCCCACCCATGGGTTGCCTCATCTAAGACGTCTCGTAAATTCGTGTTGATTAGGTCGCGTGCTACCAGCGTTTCGTCAAGAGTCTTGTCTCCAATTAGGTTCCGAAGGTTCGTTTGAGCAAGCGTTGTGGCCGCAATTCCAAAATCCTCGACTTCAAATTCCGCCTTTACTGGATCAACTACTTTAAAGTAGATCACCGCGTCCACGACGACCGTCACGTTGTCCTTGGTAATCACTTGCTGCGGATCAACCGAGATCACCTTTTCCCGCATGTCGACTTTGATAAGCGACTCGATAAACGGAATAATAAAGTTCACTCCCGAATCAATCGTCGATCGGTATTTACCTAGTCGAAGGACTACTCCCTTCTCATACTGGTTAATGATCTTTACCGAAGCTAGTATTGCCCAGAGAGAAATTATCGCTAGTGTCCCAAAAAGAATCAGTTCCATTTTGTAACTTTTAGGGTAACCCCACTTACCCCCTCCACCTTTATCTTATCGCCTTTCTGAAGTGTGTCAATAGTCCCGTCACCAAGCTCCGCCCGCCAAATCTCCGTCCCAACTTTTACTTGTCCCACTCCGCCTTCAGTAATTTCCTTTACTACCAATCCTTCGCGGCCCAACACTTCATCGGCATTAGTTTTTGAACTTGTCACAAATAGCTTCTTTTTTACAAAGGCTCGACCAAGAATAATATAAAGTCCAGCTAAAATCGTCGTTACTATAAGACCGAGCTCAAAACTGCCACTCACCACTCCCACAGCTCCCCCAACTATCAGGCTCGCTCCCAAAAGCACCAAATCAAATCCCGTCTCTACTCCAACCACGAGTTCAGCTGCTACCGCCCCCAGTCCCAAGAAGACTAATATCCAGGAATAGCTTTCCATCAAACGCTATTATAAAGCTCCAGATATCTTTTTGCACTTCTGTCCCACGAGAAATCCTCAGCTGTCGCCTTTTCCCGCATCATTCGAAGTATCGCCGGCTCCCCAATTATCCTCACCGATCTCCTCAATGCCTCCAATAACTCCTGACTACTGTACTTCCTAAATAAGAACCCTGTTTCTCCATCCCGGATACTATCATGAAGTCCCCCAGTATCCCTAGCAATCGGTAACGTACCGTATCGCATGGCTACCATCTGTGTCAGTCCACACGGCTCAAACTTCGAGGGAATCAATAGAAAATCACTAGCCGCATATATCTCATGAGCTAACTCTTCATTAAACCTATTTATGAACGTCACCTCAGGCCGGCCAAAAAACTCATCTGTCTCTACTTCCAGGTCCGTCATTTCCCTGCGGTACTCCTCCTGGCCAGTTCCCAAGACCACCAGATGAGCATGAGTCTCTTTAGTAAACTCTTCCCACGCCTCTACCAAAATCTCCACCCCTTTCTGATCCGTTAGCCTCCCAACAAACGCGTATAGGGGTAACCTAACATCACTGTCAAAACCCAATCTCTCAATTAGTCTCTGCTCATTAATCGCTTTGAAATTATCAACAGACCCCTCAAGTCTATTCTCTAAATACTGATCACTCCTGGGATCCCAAACCTTGGTATCAATCCCATTTAAAATCCCAACCAACTTACCCTCTTTTGCCCTCCCGCCTAAGATCCCCTCCAGCCCACAACCCAACTCTCCTGTCTGTATTTCTTTCGCATATTGCGGACTCACTGTTGTTACTAAATCGGCTGCCCCTATCCCGGCTGCCAGTCCCGTCCGCTCACTTCCCTTATTAGCCAAATTGTGGATCGTCAAGATAGTCTTAATTCCCAATCCGCGCCTCTTTATTTCCGCTAGTAGGTGGCAGCTATGCTTATCGTGACCGTGAACAATATCAAATTTCTCTTTCTCTAGCCACGTCGCCACTGCCATCGAAAAAAACTCAAACCGAGTGTTCTCTAGACTATCTTCACTGACCGCCGAGAAATCGGCCTTATCATATGGTCCGTCTGAAAGATACTCTTCGTTCGCAAATAGATAGACTGGCACTTCACTGCCCGGTAGTCGGCCCTCCCAAATCCGAACCTCGCTTTCCTTATCCCGAAAGTTAACTTTTACCAAGTCCCGTTCCTTAACTGGGAAATCAGCCTCCTTCACCTTTCGGTAATAAGGTAGAGCTATGCCTACCTCTACCCCTAGTCCAGCCTGAAATTTTGGCAGACTCCCAACCACGTCACCCAGTCCTCCCACCTTAACAATTGGCGCACACTCGCTGGCAGTATGAAGAATTCTCATCGTTAACAAGCTCTAAACACATACTCACCAATAACCAGGTCTACCGGCATTATCACTTCCCGCTCTTCCAGTCCTACCGGCACCCGCTCCCTCCGCGGCCAAACAATCTCGGTTACTGAGTTAACCGGTCTAGTAACCCCGTTATCAAATTCCCTCTCCATATGCGTGGTCGCGGTAAACCCTCGCCCGGGTAATAATCGTGGCTTAACTTCGTAGCCCGTGATCTTTGTTCGCCCATCGTCTAGAAGACGACCGGAGGGAATTACCATCTTCTCGGTAAGAGGAATAAAATCTGCGTCTGAAGTCTCAACTTTTCGAAAGAACGCCGCCACGAGCAAATCTTATCAGTAAAATGGCCTAAAGCCAACTTAGTGCTAAAATCTTCTCATGCGCACCTGGGCCCCCATTCTTCATTTCTATCAACCTCCTACCCAGGCTCCTGGCCTCACGGAATGGATTAAAAAGACTTGTTACGAACCCCTCCTACAGCTCCTCGTAGATCATCCCGAAGCCGAACTAACCATTAATTTTTCTGCCTCCCTAGCCATCCAATTAGAGTCACTCCAAGGAGGTAAAATTTTCCAAAATCTCCAGACTCTCTTTGATCGCGGTCAGATAGAAATCCTTCAAAGCCCTATCTATCACCCAATTATTCCCCTTACTCCCCTCGAAGTTATCAAGCGTCAAATAATAGAGAATCAAACTACCCTTCAAGCCAAACTAAATTTTACTCCTTTAAACGGACTCTTTCCGCCTGAGCTAGCCTTAAGCCCCGAAGCCATTCAGTCACTTCTACCTGACTTCGACTTCCTTGTTACCGACGAATCCACTCTTAATCCTACATTTGATCTGGGAACTCTCCTCTCTAATTCTCTCTTCACCCATCCGGCGGGCAAACTCTTAGTCGTTAGCCGTAGCCTTAGTGAAATCCTCCGCTCTGGTCCTAAATCTCTCGACCCGGACAAGTTTGCAAACTTTTTGGAAACTAACACTCCCGATGGATCCTTTATCGCGAGTCTCAGTGACGCCGAACTCTTCGGCCACCATACCCCCGAAAGACTTGATTTTCTACTTAGGCTTATCCAAGGCTCTAAAGTGAAGTTCGCCAAGCTCTCCTCTCTTCTTTCCAAAACCCCTTCCCAAGAGATCAAAGAGAGTCAGTTAACCTCTTCTACTTGGCAAACAGAGCCCAACGACTTGAAAAACCATAACCCCTTCCCCCTCTGGCAAGACCAGCAAAACCCTCTTCATGAAAAATATCACCAGTTAATCAACCTCGCCTACGCCTCAATTCAAAAATATCTCCCGTCCAATAATTATCTTGACTCGTGCCAAGTTGCCGTTCATCACTTTGACCGCGGCATCTCTTCCTGTCACACCCTCTGGCTATCACTTCGTCCCTGGTGGCATCCCGACCTCGCGGAAGCTGGCGCTACCGAGTTAATCAAGGCCATTCGGACTCTTCCTCTCGACCCTTCAGTCAAGATTCAAGCTGAAGACCTCTATTATTCTCTAGTTCAGGAAATCTGGCACCTTCACTGGTCCGGCGAAACTCAAAAGTCCTTCGATGTCTTTGATCAAAAACGTGCCGCCCTCATAGAAAAACTCCCTCAAATATGAGAAAACTCCGCATTGCTCAAATTACTAATCTTCAAGAATCCGTTCCCCCCTTAAATAAACACGGCCTTGAACAAATTGTTTCTTACTTAACGGAGGAATTAGTTCGTCGTGGTCACGAGGTCACCCTCTTTGCCCCAGCGGATTCAAAAACCAATGCCCACCTCGTTCCCCTCTGGCCTACTGCCACAAGCCGGGACTTAAATCATCACGGGATCTCTCCCGAAACTCACACCCAGTGGGCCGTTGCCACGGCTTTTTCTCGTCACCAAGAATTCGATATCATTCACGACCACACTCGCTTTACCTCGCTTTTCTTTGCTAACCTCGTCCCTACCCCGGTCGTTTCCACCATCCATCATCCAATTTCTCTTGAACTTCTCGCCCCTTCTTACCCACCCCAGTACCACCCCTATATAAGGGACGGTTGGCTTAACTTTGCCAAAAGCGTTCATACCGTAGTAGTTAGTAAGTTCCAAGCCCAAAACTATCCGAGCCCCTCAACTGTTATCCCCAATGGTATTTCCCTTCGAAACTGGGTCGCTCCCAGTATGGAACCCGGCTCCTATCTCGCTTTTCTTGGATATCTAACTCCCGATAAGGGCGCCGCCGAGGCAGTTGAGGCAGCCCTCCAGACTAATATCCCCCTAAAAATAGCCGGGCCTCTTGACAACTCCGAGGCTAATCAGAAATACTTCCACTCTCGAATTGCTCCTCACCTTGGGTCCCAAATCGAGTACCTCGGCCCCCTAAGCTTCGATCAAAAGCAGGTCTTTCTTTCAAACGCCCTGGCTACCCTTCTTCCCATTCAGTGGGATGAACCTTTTGGCCTTGTCGCTATCGAGTCTCTTGCTTCAGGTACTCCTGTTATCGCTTGGAACCGGGCCGCGCTACCAGAAATTATTGAGGATGGTCGCTCCGGTTTCCTCGTCAACTCCGTTTCTGAAATGGTCGAGAAAATTAGCAAACTGAGTCAAATAAACCGGGCCGACTGTCGAAAACGTGTTGAGGAAAACTTTACCTCCGAGATCATGACCACTAAATACGAGAGCCTCTACCAAAGCCTTCTTAAATGAAAATCGCTCTCTATTGCACCAATAACTACCCTTACCCCGTTCCTGCAGGAACCATATTTGCTAATATCACCGTTGCCGGAAACCTAGCCGATCAACTAACCCTCCTCGGCCACGACGTTACCCTCTTTGCCCCCGAAGGAACTGTTACCAAGGCCCACTTAGAAACCTTTTCTATGTCTCCCTTCTCGAATCCCCAGATCTACGAGCGTTTTCCGGACGAAACCGGAAGCTATGAGTACGAAAACCTGATGCTCATTCGGGCCTTGAATTACTCCGTGGAAAATGGCTTTGATATCTTTCACAGTCATTGTCGCCCCTTTAGCATCGTTAACTATGCTCCTCTCAAGCCAGAGCTGCCTACTGTCATTACTATTCATGATCCGGTCGACTACCCTGCCTACAATATCCTTCCTGAATTTAATCAGTTCCAAAATCTCCACTTCGTTTCTATATCCCAATCGCAGCAAGCTGGTCGCCCCAATCTAAAATGGTCTGCCGTAATCCACAACGGTATCGACCCCGGCGCCTGGCCTTTTAACCCTAATCCCGAGAACTACCTTCTTTTTGTCGGTCGGATAATCCCCGAGAAGGGACCGGATATCGCTATCCAAATAGCCCAATCCCTTAACCTGCCACTCCACATTTATGGCTCAATTTACCCCAAGGATCAAAGTTTTTTTGACACTAAAATTAAGCCTTTTCTAAGCGGAGAAATTCGATACTTTGGCCCCGTTGACCAAAGAGCACTTCCCGAAATCTACGGCCATGCCCAGGCACTCCTTATGCCAAGCCGCTGGTCCGAACCTTTTGGCCTGGTTGCTATTGAAGCTATGGCCACTGGCACCCCCGTCCTTGCTACCGCCAACGGCGCTCTTCCTGAAATCATCCTTGACGACAAGACAGGCTATCTATTACCAGACCTCTCGTTAGAAGCCTGGCAAAAGGCCTTACAAGCCCTCAAAACCATCGATCGAGCCGCATGTCGAACTCATGTTGAAAAAAACTTCTCCCTGGCGAAGACTGCCCAAAGCTACCTTTCCCTTTATAGCCGAATCTTAGGTTCTTCCTAGGAGTATCGTTTCTCGCGGTAAAGTTCCGAAGGTATGGCTTTAATTGAATCCATAAAGCACTTCGGGTGAACTACATTTAGCATTTCTTCGTTAGTTTCCTTTCGCCATTCTTCCAAGGTCGCACTTCCCTTAATCGTCTCCTCCCTTGCAAATACTAGTAAGTTCTGTCTGTACCACCACTCTATTCGTTCATCTCGCCAAATTCTCTTCCGGATCCCATCTACCACTATGTAACCTTCTGCCTTAAATAGTTCCTGCCAGTAATCGGGCCACTGCTCATTAACGTGTCCTGGACCTCCCTGTAGAGGGATCGCCGCCGAAAATACCACTACCTTCCCCAGGTTGGTAAGTTCTTTAATAAATCCCGAGGCCCTCTCAGCTGGTAAATGCTCTGCTACCTCAAGATTCAACACTAGGTCAAACTTTCTCCCCACCCCGATCTCGTAGGCAAGATCTCTTACCGCAAACTTGTCTTCTGGAACGGCTAGATGAGTTCTATCAACGTAAGGCCCATCTACTCCTAAAACATCCGTCACTCCCATTTTCCAAAAAACCTCTAGCCACCCTCCTTCTCCACAACCAACATCCACTACTGACTTTGGCTGAAGATTCTCTAGAAGAATTGGTACTACCACTTCCGCCGAGGACTTTGCCCCACCTTTCTGCCATGCGAAGTATTCCCCTGTATAAGCACCGTCACTTGTTACCCAACTACCCATCGCTAAACTGTCTGCCGAAATGCGGCTGGCGGATTGACTGTTAAAGCTTCTTTCCTAAACTCAATTGCCCGATCATATAAGTCTTGGTACTTCCGTCCTGCTTTTTCCCACGAGTTATCTTGATCCATTGCTCGCCGTACTATCCTTCGCCAATTATCCGGGTTTCGGTATGACTCAATCGCCCTGGTAATCGCCACCAGAAAATTCTCTCGCGTATAGGTCTTAAATGTAAACCCTGTCCCGCTTCCTTTTTCTGGGTTATAGTTCTCGACAATATCAGCTAAACCTCCGGTTGCTCGAACCAAGGGAACACAACCGTACCGCATCGCTTCCATTGCCACGATTCCGCCAGGCTCATAGCGGGAAGGCAGTGTAAATATATCGGCCCCCGAGGCCATCTGGCGGGGAAGGGTAAAATTGGCCATCAAGTGGGTCCCCACTCTCCCCGGGTACTTCTTCTCTAGTTCCGTAAAGAAACTTCGGTACCTGTCTTCCCCTGGCCTGCCCATGATAATAAACTGGGCATTAAACTCCTCTAACACAAACTCGATCGTGTCCATAATTAAATCAATCCCTTTTTGTGAGTCTAATCTACCCCAGGAAGCTAAAAGTGGTACTTTTGGATTGGCTTCCAGATTAAACTGTTTTTGAAGATCGACTTTATTAATCTCTCTCCGATTAATCGACTGCTGATTATAATTTTGCTTAAGTAGTCGATCTGTCGCCGGATTAAAGTCGTTATAATCTAGTCCATTTAGTACCCCGAACAGCTTTCCCCGAAGTTCCTTAAACAGATGTTGTAACCCCCTTCCATGCTCATCCGTCATAATCTCCCGAGAGTATGTTTCCGAAACTGTATTCACTAAATCGGCGTTAATAACCCCCCGCTTTAACGGATTCTGCTTATAAAACCTTTCGTCAAAGAAAGCCGCCAACGGCCCCTTTCCATCATCAAAGTCCATTTCCGACGCGTGTTCAAAATCAAACTGTCCCTGAAACAGATTATGGACAGATAACAATCCCGCTATCTTTTTATATGTTGGATCTCCTGCGTACTCCGTCCGAAGAAAATTAAGAAGATAGCCCGTATGCCAGTCATTGGCGTGAATAACATCCGGCTTAAAGAACTCCTGCTTAATAAACTCCAGGGCTCCTCTTGAAAGAAGGCCAAACCGAATATGGTCATCGTTGTAATCATAGACGTTGGCTCGTTTTTCGTAGTACTCCATGTTCTCGAGAAAATATACTGTTGGTTCACCTTTTTTTGTCTCGCCATACGACTTGATATTACAAACCAACTCTGTCGGCTCATTCCTCTCTCCACTGCTTCCTGTGGGTACTCGGAGTCCCCCCACAAGAAGGCTCATCGGAAATCTCTTTTCATCGATGATGGCGTACTTCGGAGTAAAAATTCTTACGTCCACGCCAAGCTTCAAAAGAGCTCTTGGAAGAAAATAGGAAACCTGAGATAGTCCCCCGACCGAGGAAAACGGCGCCACTTCCGCCGATACAAACAATACCTTGAGCGTCCGGTTAGCCACGAGGATATTTTACCACCACCGGGAGTTTGTTTGTGGACCCGAGGGGAATTGAACCCCTCCCTTCTCCATGCCATGGAGACAGTCTACCGATAGCCTACGGGCCCGAACCTTAGGAACAGATTTTAACAAAAACCCTCGTCGCCGCCAACCCTGGATACCTTTTCGCTCAAGCTTTCCTGCCAAACCGACCCTTTCCTCACTGAATACCAAATTTGTACAGAGGTGTCTAAAGCATATGGACCGCCGTTACGGTATAAAATCATTGAGGTACGACCTAGTTTCCGAAGATTGTGCCAATCAACTTAGTCTTTAATATCGCCACAAGCAATGTATTCGTTGATTCGACTACTTGACTCATGAACATTAATCGCTACTGGCAAAACTGCTTTTATATCGGCCACTGTTGCCTTTATAACTGTCTCCGATTTTCCTCCGACCACATCGTTGAGATTGTACTTAATTGCCCCTGGCTTCGGACAGCTACCCATATGGATATGAGCTGGGTGTGCTGACACCGTTGCCCCCGGGGCTGCCGCCATTACCATTAAGACCTTCGTTGTCCCGTCTCCTATATCACTAAGTGTTGCTACTCCCGCTTCCCCCGAATCATTCTGTTCTCCTAACACCACCTGCCACTCACTCCCCAAAGCTTCTTTGATGTCACTTGTATTATCAGCCGCTGCCTGCCGTTCTTCCTCAGTCTCTGTAGCTACTCTAACTCCCAAGGGAGACATTTGTGATCCAAACACCACGTACCCTAAACCCACCCCTAAAATTAGTCCTACCACAGCTCCAATGATAACTCCTGTCAATCCTTGCATACCTTGTTGCATCAAGACTTAATCTAACAACCGGAGGTCTGCGTTCCACTATGAAACCGTCAGAGAAGTGTAAGAACTTTTGTGGACCATAGGAGAATCGAACTCCTATCCCCGCAATGCGAATGCGGTGTACTACCACTGTACTAATGGCCCTCTACCCTTGCTAATTTTACCATTCCCCCTATCGTAAGAAGCCAAGCGGATTAATTCTCGCTCCGTTCTGAAGAACCTCAAAGTGAAGGTGGGGCCCCGTTGATCTTCCCGTTGACCCCATATCGCCTAGAACCTCTCCCCGACTTACGTTTTGCCCTTCGGAGACACCAATCTTCGACAAATGACCGTACAAAGTTTTATAGCCATTTCCATGATTCACAATCACATGATACCCATAACCATAATTTTGGTAGATCACGCTTTCTACTCTCCCCGAGTCGGCAGCTGTTACTGCCGTTCCCGTCTTGTTAGCAATATCCACCCCGCTGTGGTACCAGGCATAATACTGGGTAATTGTTCCTCCGGTTGGCCACCCAAACTGACCCGTTCCCCCCGAAAAGAGCTGTTGACCTGGGGCCTTAACTACCCTCGGAGCTACTGGAGCCACCGCTGGTGGTTTACCTCCTGGAATAACCAGCGTCTGGCCGGCTGCCAAACTAAACGTTTCGTCGTTTACAAACTCATTATAGGCCCAGTCGACAATTGGCTGGGGGGTAGGTAAGCCATACTTTTTAGCTAAACTCTGGATCGTGTCTCCTGATTTAACTGTCACCACTACTCCCGCAATTGGCGGGATCTTAACTACCTCTCCCGGCTTCAAAACCTTTTTCTCGGAAATTCCATTCAGATAAGCAATCGAGGCTACGTCCACCACGTTATCTTCTGCACTAAACTTCTCTGCAATCACCGACAGTGTGTCCCCCGGAGCCACGGTATAGCTAACTATGTCCCTTCGTGGCTTCTTTGACTCGGACGTTTCCGTATCAATATTCGTTATATCTGTCTGTTCTCCAAGAACCGTCCCCGACGGTGTCGAACTCGTTACCACTTCAGCATTTGCCGCCATCGGATACTGACTGGCAAGAAGTGGCCCACCCGCCGCCCCCACAATCATCAAAAAAACCATTCCCGTGTGTAGAAATGGCTTCTGATAAGTCCCCCGGCGCGCCTTAAGAACGTCAACTACCAAGCTTTTAGCTCCTTCGAAGTGAGCTCCAAAAACCGAAAACTTTCGGCCCCCGTACCAGCCGATAGCTCGTCCAAACTCTCCGACTTCCCCAAGTAACTGTCTTCCCATACTCGAAATTTCCCTGAACTTCTTCAGGGAAATTAAGTGTTACCCAGGGTACAATATATAATAACGAAAATCAACTCGCTCTAATGCCTCTCAAACTGTGTCAGACCGAAGAAAATTGCCGTTTAGTCTAAGCTCCACCCTGCGACAGCTGCTCTAGAAACTCTTCGTTCGATTTTGTCTTGGACAGTCGTTCGACCAAAACCTCTGTCCGTTCATTGTCATTCAGGAGATGAAGCATCTTAACAAGAGTGTCTAGTTTCTTTAAGGTTTCCGCGTCAACCAATTTTTCAAAATTCCGCGTCCCGCTTCGCCCCACATCAATCGACGGAAAAATTCGCTTCTCGGCTAGTTTCCTATCCAAATGAAGCTCCATGTTTCCCGTTCCCTTAAACTCTTCGTAGATTAGATCGTCCATCCTTGAATCCGTATCCACCAAGGCTGAACCAATAATCGTTAAACTGCCTCCGTCCTCCACGCACCTGGCCGCTCCCAGAAACTGCTTTGGCGGGAACAGAGCTGCCGGGTCAAATCCCCCCGAAAGTGTTCTTCCTGAAGGTGGAATTGCTAAATTGTAAGCTCTGGCCAGCCGGGTGATCGAATCTAAAAGCACGACCACATTCTTGCCCATTTCCACTAATCTCTTTGCTCGATCCAGTGTTATCTCGGCTACCCTCACCTGCTCTGTTGGGCTTTGGTCAAAGTTAGAGGCAATTACTTCCGCCTTAGTATTCCGACTTATATCGGTAACTTCCTCCGGCCGCTCCCCCACTAAAGCAATCATTAGGTGAAAGTCCGGATAGTTAGTGCTAATAGCATTTGCAATCTCCTTTAGAAGCCAAGTTTTACCGGCCTTCGGTGGCGAGACAATTAACCCTCGCTGTCCTCTACCAATCGGCGAAATCAAATCAATAATTCGGGTCGACAGTGGCGTCGGTCCCGTCTCGAGCTTTAATTGCTTATCCGGGTAGATTGGTACTAAGTCATCGTACTTAGGACGAGTTAGGGCTTTATCGGCATCTTCACCGTTAACCTTATCCACCCTTAAAAGACCGAAATATCTTTCTGTTTCTTTAGGTGGCCTTCCTACGCCTTCTACCATATCTCCCGATCGGAGATTAAACCTGCGAATCTGGGATGAGGAAATGTAGACATCTCCATCCGAAGGTACAAACTTAGGTCGAAGATAGCCGTGTCCCTCGGGAGTTACATCAAGTACTCCCTTAAGAGACATTGTTTGAATCGACGAGTCATTTAAATCATGAGGATGCTCCCCTCCGTTCCCTACTCTTGTCTGAGGAACAAATCCTCGTCGTCCTTGGTTACTAAACTCTGGTGGATCCGCTGGTAGCGGCACCTCAAAATTATCCTTAACTGGCGCCCCAATTAAATCATCTACTCCTAGGCCTTCCGGCTTAGCCGGCACCGGTTTAGCTACCTGTGAGGAGGCAAGTCTCTGGCCACCTCGGTAGACTACTCTCTTTCCACTAGACGATGAAAAATCCTTCCGAATTGTCATTAACTTTACAAATTATCTGGTCACTTAATCAGTTGGAAACCAAAACTGCCTCAAAAAAATCTACGGGATTTAAGGTTGGAAAACGGTCAAAGGCTTAAAAGACAAATTGAAGAAAACTCCAAGCCCAATTAAACCTTCTCTTCCCGAGAATTGTCAATACCCAATGTTAATGCTAACTTGCCGTAAGCCTGGCTGTCATTTAACGGGAGTACAACAGCCTGCCCAACTGTCATACCCCCATTAAAAGACAGTCTTCTCAATTCTTGGGCTTATGCCTTTATTCCCCGAAGCTTTCGAATAAACCATCCCACTGCTCCAGCTCCTAGAAGCGCCGGCAGTACAGCTGTCTCTGCTCCCGTCGCCGGCACATCAGATAATACCTTACCCGTCGGTGGCGGTGGTGTTACTCCGGGTACTACCGTCGTCACTACTTTCTGGCAAGCTCCACTACCACCAGCTTGATTACCCTTGTCGTCGATCACATAGCCATTGACTACAAATGTCCCCGTACCGTCAAAAATATGCGTTAAGGAGTTACCTGTCTGAACGGTCCCCCCGGTTCCGTCCCCGAAGTCAAATTTATACTGCACGATTGACCCTCCCCCGGTCGTTCGTCCAGAAACCCTCGCCGTTACCGATAGAGGACTGGTTCCCGTCTGCGGCGTTACTACTAGCTCCTCGCAAATCACATTCTGGGAGACTACCGGTTTACAATCGCTTGAGTCGTCGCATCGATCAAACCCTCCACCATTAACCTCAGTGCATGCTTCGTTTCGACACTCTTTATGTGTAGGCTCTTCGCAATCATTGTCACTATTACACTCATTTTGCCCCGGCCCTTCTTTAACCACACAAGCCTCGTCATCGCACTCCTTGTGGGTTACTGGCTTGCACTGGCTATCAGTCGAGCACTTATCTACTCCCGGTCCATCTTTAATGACACAGGCCTCATCCTCACACTCTTTGTGTTTTGGTCTCTTGCAGTGTGTATCCGTCTCGCATTCGTTTTGGCCTGGACCAACCTTAACTACACACGCTTCGTCTTCGCACTCTTTGTGAGTTACCGGTGCACAGTCTGCATCAATTAAACATTTGTTCGGCCCTGGCCCAAACACCTTAGTACAAGCTTCATTTTTACATTCTTTATGGGTTAGGGGTACACAGTCTCCATCAACTAAACACTTATTCTGTCCCGGGCCATCGACGAGCTTACAGGCAAAATTTACGCACTCTTTATGCTTTACTGGTTTACAATCTACGTCAGACAAACATTTGTCCTGACCAGGTCCGGCAACAATCTTACAAGCTTGATTAACACACTCGCGGTGTGTTTGAGGCTTACAGTCATTATCAGATAAACATTTATTTGCTCCCGGTCCCGCAACCACCTTACAGGCATAATTAACACACTCTTTGTGAGTAACCGGGGAACAGTCTGCATCGACATTACATTTGTTTTGTCCTGGTCCAGCTACTACTTTACAAGCGTAATTTACACATTCCTTGTGTGTTACTGGCACGCAGTCGGCATCGACCAAACACTTATTCTGTCCCGGACCATCAACTAATTTACAAGCAAAGTTCACGCATTCTTTGTGCTTCTGGGGTTTACAGTCTTGGTCATTAGCACAAGTATCTTTCCCTGGCCCATCGACTAGCTTACAAGCATTATTAACGCACTCCTTATGTTTCTGTGGCTTACAGTCTTTGTTAGTATCACACTTATCTTTTCCTGGCCCCTGGACAATCACACACGCTTCGTTCACACACTCCTTATGCTCTTTACACTCCTTATTTGTCGAACACTGGTCTTTCCCCGGTCCGGGTACCAATACACAAGCTTCATTTCTACATTCCTTGTGAACTTTACAATCCTTATTTGAATCGCATTTATCTTGTCCCGCACCTGGTACCACTACACATGCTTCATTCCTGCACTCCTTGTGGGTCTTAGGCTTACAATCATTGTTCGACTGACACTGATCAGAACCAGCTCCATTAACTAATACGCAAGCCTCATTTTTACACTCTTTGTGTTGCGGTTGAGGACAACCTCCACAATTCCACGCAATACTTCCGCCTCCCCCATTAATCCCAGACATACAATCCAACTGGACTACCGAACAACCCGGTACACTGGCTGATTGCCCACAACTATAGTGAACATCATCTCCGTCATCTTCCTTTGTATTTGCGGTACAACTCGACTTGTCCGAACAGTAATTGTTATTAATGCTACATCCCCCTGGTGGAAGTAAGCCTACTAACGCCGGACCTTGACCCTCTTCCCAAGCCCTTTTACATTCCTCAAACGACCCAAACTTATGAACTACCATCTCCGTATCGATTACCGTACCCTTGTCAAAGGCTGTACAAGTAACACTTACTGATCCCTGTGATGGCGGATCAGCTGCAAAAATATCCGTTAATGGCGAAGTCGTTACTTGAAGCGAGAAAACGAGTAGAACAAAGGCTATTAAAGCCAGAAGAATTTTTGGGGCAAGATCAACCCACCTCTCCCAGAGGATACTAAGACTTGATGCTGCCTTGGAAAATTTTCCCATCAAGTTGTATCGGCAGAAGTCAGCTTCCCAAGTTCAATTTAACCGAACTTCTTAAGAATTCCGTATGAAAAACTTTTTCAGTTTTTCGTTATTAAATTATTTGTATCAGATTATATATGATAATTTGCGTCTTTGCAACAATCTCTTATTAATGTTTCGACCGTGAAAAAAAATTTGACAAAATCTTTCTCTCCGTGTTACCACTTATTTCAAGTGTTTTGGGCCTCTACTGCCTAGGGGCCAAAAACCAATCAAGGCATCACTTTTCGAGACTCTCAGGCTGCGGAAGTGATGCTTTTTTTTGGCAAAACCTCAAAATTACAGCGTGGTCATCGTGATAATCTCTGACCCTCGCTGGGACAGTAACTTCCCAACTTGCTTCGAAACTAATCCTTCCTTAAAAGAAACTACTCTCGCCTCTCTAGCCTGAAGGGCAAGTCTCCTCCCAAGCCATCTTCGAACTTTTATCCAAAACTTTGCTTTATACGCCATAGGTTAATGTCTCAGGCTGCGAAGGAAATCATAACTCAATTGAATGATTTGTCAAGACCTGTAGTCTAACATCTATACACTACAAGATATGCCCATAGTAAAGAGAAAGGGGGGAGGCTGTTACAGCAAGCTATTTATAACAAGAGGCGACTCTCTCTACTCTGTGGACAAATTGAGGAATTCCCAAAACTATATGGAGATATCGCTTAGTGAGCTCAGGGTCTCGGAAGTTAGAATATTCTTGAAACCCAACTTCTTTGCTTCCTTAACCCTTCTTGGAAGTGAGTTTACTTTTCTGACTGTCCCCAATAAATCAAGCTCCCCTATTGCCAAAGTTTTAGGCGGAACGGGTCTATCCTTGAAGGAAGAAATGATTGCTAGAGCAATTGGTAAGTCTGCTGCCGGCTCTGTTATCGTTAATCCCCCCGCCACCGAAACATAGATATCTTCTTTATACAGGGGTGCCGACAGTCGCTTCTGAATAATGGCTACAATGGTCTGTAATCGACTATTAGAGATACCCGTCGCCACTCTCCGAGGGGCTGGTAATGGCGTCTGGGTTACCAAAGCTTGGACCTCAACTAGTAGCGGCCGCATTCCCTCCATCGTGATTGTCATACACGCGCCCGGCTGTCCCTGACTCTTATTGTCAGTAAATAGACTTTGTAAATCAGCCACTTCCCGAAGGCCCCCATCACTCATTTCTAATACTCCTACCTCATCAGTTGGCCCAAACCTGTTCTTAGTACTTCTAATTATCCGTAAGGAGGTAAATCTCTCACCCTCAATACTAATAATAGTATCAACTGCATGTTCTAGTACTTTTGGCCCGGCTATACTACCCTCTTTTGTAACATGCCCCACAATAAATGTCGGTATCCCTAATTGTTTTACTACCCCGATTACTCTTGCCGCCGACTCTCGTACTTGTCCGACCGTCCCTGCCATACCGGCTAGTTCGGTTGTCGCTAGAGTCTGAATCGAGTCAATAATGACTAGCCTAATATTTTTATCAGCCTGTATCTGCCCAACCACCCGATCAACATCATTTGTCTCCAAAACGCTCAAATTCGGAAGTTGAGCCCCTAATCTCTCCGCCCGAAGCTTGATCTGACCAGCAGACTCCTCGCCCGCCACATACAACACTTCCCCCCTCCACGCCCTCGCTACCTCAAGAAGAAGCGTCGATTTCCCTACCCCTGGTTCACCTGACAACAACACTACCATTCCTCCCACCACCCCGCCTCCTAGAACCATGTCAAGTTCTGCGAGTCCCGTTGACTGTCTAGTTAAAACTCCCGCCTCTACCCCCGAAAGCCGAACTAACCGGGAAGACCCGCCCTCTCTAAGAGCCTTCGTCTTTGGCGCTTCGCTGATCTCCTCCACAAAACTATTCCAGCTTCCACAGTTAGGACACCGGCCTAACTGTCCTGGGCTCTTGTAGCCGCACTGTTGACACACAAAAACCGAGGACTTCTTCGCCATATTACGTAACTATAACACGTCTGGAACGACCCCCGTCTAGCTTCGGCCGGGTCTCCCAAAGGGTATCAGTTAAAACTAACTTCTCACCGCCTAAGCCAAATAAGCTCTCAATAAAGCCAACTATCTCCGGTCGCGCTTCACTAAAAGGAATCACTTTATTTCCGTCTACCACCGGTGTCTCAAGTCGAAGGTTAAAGTTCGGTAACTGGAAAAAATACTCTCCCTGAGCCAACTCCTCCCGCCCATCAGATGAACGGAATTGCCAGCCATCATGGGCTTTCCCACTAACCCAATAATCAAGACCATATTCCCCTAAAAAGGTTTTTAGCCTCTCATCTGTTGTTTCAAGCGCTACTCCCAACACTTCTTCTCTAATCCCCATCTCTCTAATTGCCTTCGCCATCATCAGTTCGGGTCCCTGAACGCCGGGATGAAAATAAAGAGATCTATGCAAAGAAGCTGATGCTACGGCGTAGTGTGCCATCAATTCTGAATCAGTCATTACCCACTTCTGTCGTTCCTTGTCCCAAACAAACTTTTCCATTGGATCAAAATCCTCGTACGCAAACGCGACAGCTGGAACTTTATCAGATTGCCCAAATTCTCCTCCCGATATGATATTCTCAAGAAGCACTGACACCGTTGGGAAAGAGTTAATTACCTGACAGGGGTTGGCTTCGAACTCTTTATCGCACTCACTCCAGCCCAGCTTTCTGAGGTATTGAAAGGCCGACCCGAACTTCAAGTCTGATCTTGTATAGCTCAGGAAATCAATATCGGCCTCACGCTTAGTTGGACCGTGAATTAATTGAGCCGTGGGAGAGTTCGACTCTCGTTTAATCATGGCAATGATCTCTCTTTTTACTTCCACTGGATCCCATCCTAGTCGCGAACTACACCTGATAAAACGTTCTCCAGCTTCTGAACTAAACCAATAGTCCTCAGCTATTGCCGCCTCATCAATTCCCAAGGCGATCTTCAAGCCATCTCCACCAGCCGGATGTGGATCATGATAAATCCCCATAAACAACGCTAATAGCTGATCACTCTGAGAAAACCCATTCCTTTTTGCAATCTCACTCCCTTCCAGTCCAACTGCCAAACAATGGTTGTACCTCGTCCAGTAGTTCCGATACGGTCGTTCTCGCGACAACCCAAGTTGCCCGACCTCGTCCATTCTCGTTACCTTCGGGTCATGGACTAATTCCTCTACCAAACTTCCTTGAGGAATTGCCAAACCCGTTAATGGATCGACATAGCATATCTCCCCAATTGTTTCGTGCGCAGCTCGGACTATCAATTTGTCAACTCGGGGCAGTCGAAATCAAATCTATCTAACACTTAATCGATCGATATCCAGTTCATATACTCCTACAAACTCCTCGTCAAGTGGCTTTTTAAATCTTGCCAGCTCCTTTAAAACTGACTCCATTCCCGCATACTGCCCCCCCCGTGAGACAAAGTAAACCGCAAGTCCGCTCTCCCTGAACTGTTTATTCCTCACAAAGGCCGGTAACAGGTCCAAATAGTAAACCCTCAGGTTAGTTGCTTTATCTAGGTAAACAAACATCGCCCCCTCTGGGTTCCCCGTATCATTACGAACAAACACTACTCCCGGCCTTACTTTGCTGCGCCTCTTCAAAAAATCTGCTGCCTCCTTCACTCCATACCCGCTCGAAAATCCCTCAAAATATTGTGACAGGTCCCTCTTTATAGGCGAAAGGTTGCTAAATGTCTGGTAAAAATTAAGTGGCCAAACACCTAGCCAAACTGCCTCTATCGCTAATAATAAGGCCATGCCCATGCCCAGAAGCTTATTTTTTAGGTAAACCCTCCCCAGTCCAACCCCCGCTACTATTAATAGTAGCGGCAATGTCCAGACTATATACCGACTTGTTATATCTCGGGTAACTAATATCATAAGTACCACCGGTAGCCCAAACCACATCCCCAGTAAAATTCCCTCCCGTCGTCTAGTCCTCAAACCTACTATTAGTAATAGTAAGGCTGGCGAAAGAGTCACCAGCCAGACCAGAACTCTAACTAAATTGTCCCACCACAAGCCCCAAGGTAGTTGTATAAGTTCGTCCGCTGTTAAAACCCACCTCTCCGAAGGCGTTTGCATCGCCGGATGGCTAACAATTGGTATTATGAGCAAAGTAAAAACGACCACTGCTATTACCAAGTCTTTCAAGGCTTCCGTCACCGATTTATCCCTCCGCCAAGCAATCAATATTCTTGTAATTACCATCGGCAATATCATTAGAAGCACCGTTGCCTTAATCCAATAACCCACCGCCAGTATTCCTCCAATTGCGACTCCCCTAAGCCACTTTTGTCGCGGTCCCCAAAGGCAACATAGGAAAAGTAATGGGTACAATATTAAAAGGTGGGGCTCTGCCAAAGCCATCTTCTCGTAAAAGAGAGTTAAAGGATTTGCGATCAAAACTACCGCTACCCAATCGATAACACTCTCACCATAAAGTTTCCGAGCTATTATTAACCCCAAGCCAAATGCGACCGTTGAGTATCCAATCGCAAGTGTTCTCCCAGCCTCTACCGGATCGCCCGGCCATACGAGCCAAGGACTATAAAGAATTGCAATTCCTGGCGGTCGCTGATCAAGTCTAAGCGTGTAATCCCAAGTACCCTGATTGCTAAAGATAATTTTCCCCCAGTGCAAGTAGCTTGCCTCATCATTAAAAATTGGCACCGATCCCATAAAAAGACCCCGAGAAATTAGAAAAACCATTACCCATAGAGTGATTCTTTTAGTCATCATTTAGCCACAAATCTACTTGCAGTATTTTACGCCTCATCTTATGATACCCTAGCCGGTGTTAACCATTTTGTCGATCCTCCTGGTTGGCCTCACCTTCCTGATTCCAGTCCCCCCACCTACAAGTTCCGCTGTTCCAACAAGCCTCAAAATCTCCCAGGACCCAGATACCATCAAAACTACCCTTGCCGACCCTTCACTCCCGAAGCCCCTTACCTTATCTACTCCAACCGTTTCCAAACCACCCGCTAGCCTCCCCTGGGGCCAAACCGAAAAAATCGGCGATCATCTCTACCGAACTTACGTTGCCAATGACCCGGCAATGGCCGCCCCCGGGGATATACTAGCAGCCCTTAATCTTTATCGTCAAAACCATGGTCGCGGCCCCCTTACCTCCGACGAGAAGATCTGCCAATTTTCTGTCTTCCGAGCAGGCGAGCAACAAGCCGGACTTGACTCCCATGCCGGTTTCCAAAAATATCTCGAAGACCCAAAACACTGGGAAGATCTCGGCATCACTGGCATCGGCGAAAACGCTTCCTACGGTTATGTTCTCTCTGGTACCCATCTTATTGAGTGGGTCTTCAATGCCGACGACGAGCATAGAAATAACCAGCTAAACCCCGACTGGACCTTAGCCTGTGCTGCAGTTTCTGGTAAAACCGTCAACATTATTTTTGCGAAGAGGTAGCTTTCTTCCGAAGTTCAATCTTTGTCCCCACCACATAGCCTATCCGTTCTTCACCCCAGAAAAGGTCCACCTGATCGGAGTCGTCCTCCTCAAACACGCTAGCTCGCCTTGGCTTAAACTTCACCTCTGGCTTTTCATTATCCGTCCACATCGCATATCTTTCTTTTTCTCTCTCTGTTTCCTCCTGAAGCATTTCGACGACAACTACTAACTTCCCGTCATAAACAATCCTTAACCTTTCTCCTTGTCTTATGTAGAGGTGTCGACCGGCCGTTTCCTCGTTTCGGGAAAACTCAAGTCTCCACTCCTTGCCCGAGTCACTCGGGTTAGGTTGAGACGTAACCGCTCTTATCCCCTTCTCGTGGCCAACAATTAACACATCGGGTAGCTTAACACGAGTAGCCCAAACCTACCAATTGGACTCTCCCGAGTGATTGACAACTACCTTCGCGTTAATCATACTGGGTATAATAATCATGGCCCGAGTAATCGGCACTCTCCTCATAATCGGGATTCTCATTGGCGGCCTCATCGCTGGCTTTTTCCTTCTCCGAGATCGGGTTTCATTCTTTCAACAAGCCGGAAACGCCACTCGACTTGCCTTTCAACCAGCCACTGCCAACAAGCCTGTAGGTAAAAATATCCCCATGGTTCTCACCCTTAACAATGCCAAAAAAATTAAACAAGCAAAAATTGTCATCGAATTTGACAAGACCAAGCTCAAACTCGTTGGTACTCCTAAGATTAACCCCGATCTTGGCAAAGCTAAGGTTACTAAAGTAAAAAAGGCTAATCAAACCGGTCGAATTGAGCTTACTGCTAAGGTCGGCAAAAAAAAGGGTGGCTTCAAAGACGCCTACCTTCTTAAATTTACTTTCCGTGGTAAGAACGAAACTAACGGCCAAAGTACTGACGTCAAAATAAACGTCAGCGAGTCGTATCTTAAAACCGAAAAGAACGAGAATCTCCTCGACGCTTCTGTCGCCAAAACCGCTAGCCTCGTTATCCGAAAAAAGGGACAGGAGCCCGAACCAATATGTGATGAGCTGGAAATCGACCCCGAGGAAGGTCTAGCTCCCTTGACCGTGACTGCAAACGTCACCGCCATCCCAATTAACAAAAACACTCCGATCAAACAGTATATCTTTGACTTTGCTGGCACTGAGAAAAAGACCAATAAGCGAACCGAGTCCTTTACCTTCTCCACCCCCGGAAGTTACGAGATTAAAGCTTCAGTCAAGGATTCTAAAAACAACGTCTCTGAAGAATGCGTCTCCGCGATCTACATCTTTGACCCAAGCGACGAAAGTCACAACGTCTGTGCTAACAATGCCTGTGTTGAGGTCGAAGGACCTGGCAATGACGAGTGCGACAGCCTTGGGGATTCCTGTGGAAATCCCAATAAGCACAAAGCCTGCGCAAATAATGCCTGCGTCGAGGTAGCTGGCGACGGAAACGATGAATGTTTAGAACTTGGCCAAGCCTGTGGGACCAATACCCACCTTACCTGCGTCAATGACGCCTGTGTTGAAGTAACTGGCGCTGGGACTAGTAACTGCACTACCATTGGTGAAACTTGTGGGGAACCAAATAAACACCTTGCTTGTGTTAGTAATAGTTGTACCCTGATCGATGGTGCTGGTAATGACCAGTGTGCTACCCAAGGAGCAACCTGCGGTACTGGTAACTCCCATTTCGAATGTATTAACAGCTCCTGCGTCTCGGTCTCGGGATCTGGAACTAATCAATGCCAAACCGCTGGTGCTAACTGTGGGTCCGACCAAACTCATAAATCCTGTATCAATAATAGTTGCACCGTGGTTCAAGGTAGTGGTAACGATGAGTGTAGCCTAGCCGGCTCTTCCTGTTCTGGAGAACCCACTCATCTGTCATGCGTCAATAATTCTTGTGTCATCGTTACTGGATCAGGCACTAATGAATGTACCACTGCCGGAAGTTCTTGCGGAGCCACCAAACACAAGGCTTGCGTAAATAATGCCTGTACCGAGGTGGACGGCGAAGCGGTTGACGAGTGCACCACCCTCGGAGCGGCTTGTGGAGAATCCACCAGCCATAAGGCCTGCGTTAATAATACTTGTACTGTC
The DNA here is from genome assembly GCA_964554695.1 of uncultured Gammaproteobacteria bacterium. Taxonomy (GTDB): domain Bacteria; phylum Patescibacteriota; class Microgenomatia; order JAMCZE01; family JAMCZE01; genus CAZKPQ01. The sequence continues at coordinate 26,511 of CAZKPQ010000001.1, forward strand.
GTTCAGGGTAGTGGTACCGACGAATGCCAAACAGCGGGGGCAAGTTGTGGGTCCACCCAGACTCACAAGGCCTGTGTCAGCAACAGCTGTACTGTTGTTCAAGGCAGTGGTACTGACGAATGTCAGACTGCCGGCGCCAGTTGTCAAACTAACTCCTCCAGTGTCTGCCAAACCCCCGGCGACCCCACTTGTTATGACTGCAACCAAGACGGATCGATCACGATTCTTGATTATTCTTGTTTCCGAAGCAATTACGGGTGGAGAGAAGACTAACTCAGGACTCCAGACTTACTTATAACCAATCGGCTTATAAGTGACCACCGGCACTAAGGAAATCCGGTGGCCCGGGACATCAATCGATTCAATTGTACAACTAACCTCTTCCCCTGGCTTAAACTCAGCATCTGGTGGCACTTTACTGATGTGAATTAGGCCTTCGATCCCTTCATCTAAGCGTACAAACACTCCATAGGGACTAACCCGAGTGACCTCCCCCTTAATCTGTTGGTCAGTTGAGTACTTTTGTGATAACTTAACCCATGGGTCTGGTAGAAGCTGTTTAATCGACAAATTCAACTTTCCATCTGCCTCGTTGATCCCAAGTACCATTACTTCCACTTCTTCACCCACCTTGAAAAGTTCTCCTAGGTTCTCAACTTTCTGCCAGGAAATCTCACTTATATGAACTAGGCCGTCCGGTCCAGCTTCCAAATTTACAAATATGCCATAAGGCATAATTGCCGACACCTTCCCTTTATATTTCTCCCCAATCGCGACCCTTGCCTTTACTTCTTCAATCTTCTTCTGTGTCTCCGCTGCCCCTGAAACCGCCTTCTCACTAAAGATTAGCCTGTTCGAAGCCTGATCAACCTCAATAACTTTTACCTCTAATACTTTGTTCACCAGCTTATTCAAATCGGCTTGATGTTCTGAGGAAAGCTGAGACCCAGGAATAAAGCCCTTCAGGCCTTCAAAATCCACTACCAAACCTCCTTTATTAAGCTCTGTTCCCCGAACCCGAATACTTTCTCCGTTTTTTAGTAGCTCATCCGCCCGATGCCACCTAAACTTTGATCCCGCCGAGCGTATCGAGACTACCATTTGTCCTCGATCATTTTCCGGAGAAATTACCACAGCATCAATCGTGTCCCCGATCGACAATTTGGCCACGAAATCCTTAACTTGTTCCCACTCCTTTTCACCCACGATTCCTTCCGTTTTCCCCCCAAAGTCAATCAACACCTCTTTACCAGCAATTGATGAAACACTACCGCTTACCACATCCCCCCTTTTAAATCCCTTAAATCCATAGCCTACCCGAGCCAATAACTCCTCCATCGTCTGGGGCTCCTTAGTGGATTTCGTTTCTAATTTAGGCTTTACCGAAGAGCTTTTTAATGAATTCGATGATCTTGGCAATCATGCCCACTTCCTTTCTTTTAGTCCTCTAACCTTGTTAGTAGAACCCGGTAACACGAAGCTCAGATTTTTAAGCTCAAATGTATCCGAATATATCAGGGCTATTATACCCTGCCTTCCACACTCCCACAAGTGCTAAATTCTGGTAGTGTATACTTTTCCCATGGTTCGAATTGCCATCGGAACAGTTAACTATAACCGGAAAGACGATACCTTAGAATTTCTCAAAAGCCTCAAGCGGTTAAATACCAAGGGAATAGCAATTAAGGTCTTCGTTGTCGACGGCGGCTCAACTGACGGGTCCGCCGACGCCATTTCCGCTTCTTTCCCAAAAGTTATGGTTCTAAAAAAACTCGAAAACCGTGGTTCCGCTGGCGGCTACAACGATGCAGCTCATGCCGCTATCGCCGAAAAATTTGACTATATCCTCCTTATTAATAACGATGTTTTAATAAACGACTCTCTCCTTCTTAAAAACCTTCTTCAAACCGCCTCTTCGCACCCTGATATTGGAGTTGTCTCCCCTAAAATGTATTTCGCCCCCGGCTTCGAATTCTATAAAGAGAAGTATTCCCCAAAAGACCTAGGCAAAGTTATCTGGTATGCCGGTGGTAACTTTGACTGGAACAACGTCCTTTCTTCCCATCGTGGCATCGACACCGTAGACACTGGCGAGTTCGATGTAGTTGAAGAGACTGGCTTTACCAACACTGCCTGCATCCTCGTTAAACGAGCCGTCTTCGATAAAGGCACCTTCTTCGACGAGAGCCTCTTCGCCTATTTCGACGACAATGACTTCCTAGAAAAAGTTCGCCGTGCCGGTTTTAGGCTCTATTACGACGGCCGAAGTAGCATCTTCCACAAGGTTTCCCGCACTGCTGGAATTGGCTCTCCCTACGCCGACTATATGATTACCCGGAACCGGCTTATCTTTGGGATGCGTTATGCCCCATTTAAAACCAAACTCTCCCTTATCAAAGAGGCCCTCCGGCTCCTGGTCACTGGTCGCCAGACTCAAAAGAAAGCCATCCTGGCCTTTTTCCAGGGTAGGCGTGGTCCCGCCCCTAAATTGCCTTAAATATCTCCAAAACCTCGTCGTCCGATCGTACCCGAATTTTCTTTCTTTCCCACCTCGCCTTAAATATCTGCATAAATTGGGTCTCTGACCACATATGTGCTTTAACTCTCCCTAAATCTCCATTCTTAAGTGCTACCAGATAATGGTATGGTAGCCAGAAAAAGTACAAAAGAAGGTATTTCCAATCAGCATTGGCCCATAAAAAATTCCGCTGGTTTCTCATGTTAAGAACTCTCAGGTATTCTCTATTCCTCGTTCTTGCAATACTTCCCTTGCTATACTCATGTCGCAAAACCGCCTTGGGTTCAAATATCACTTTATATCCCGCCTTCCAAGCCCGGTATCCTAAATCTGTATCTTCCCAGTAGAAGGGAGCAAAGAGTCCGTCAAAGCCACCCAATTTCAAGAAAAACTCTCGTCGAAATGCGCTTGACCCGCCATCAGCCCATGCCGATAACATTTCTTTCCCTTCTCTTCGCATTTGACTTTCATCCGTTATCATTTTTCTGGTCGTTCTCATAGTCCCTAGCCATTCTCCATACTCCCTATGGGTTCGGAAATGAAGGAAAAAGCCTCGAAAGTAGCGAACTATCCCCTGACCCCTAATCTCCTTTTTGCTATGTTCAATGGTTTCCAGTGCCGAGGACACCGCAAATACTTCCTCATCTTTAAAATGCTTTAAACATTCCCCAAAATAATCTGCTGCTTTGGGAAGAACGTCCGCTTTAAGAACAAAGACAATTTCTCCCCGGGCCTCCCGAACGGCTCTGTTCACAGTTGGTCCGAAGCCTCTATTTCGGTCGCTCGTCAACAATTTGACCTTATGCTCGTTGGCCAGCTTTCGTAGCTCACTAACGGCTCCTTCTGGACTTGCATCGTCAGAAATCATAATCTCCGACGCCAACCCAGCCTGCCGCAAAAGCTTCTCTAGTCGAGGTAAGCTCGTCCGTAAGAGCTCTACATCATCAAAATGTGGAACAATAATCGAAATCATCGAACTTGACTTATTATATCTAACCTCTTAGAATTTCTAACAACTCGTTAGAAATAACGGGGATTTTTATGGCCGAAATGGGCGATGCTAGTCACGATAGCTTAACTCCTTCCCAATGGCGAGAGGCCCTTTTCATGAACCCTCAATTCGGCCGAGACTTCCAACGCGAGCAAGTGATTATCGCTCAATACCAGGCCGAAAATCGCACCAATCGAGTTCGCTTAATTATCCGTACAGCCTTAACAATCGGGACACTCGGGGGGTATGAAATAGTCAGACGCCTTGCTAACCGCCACTAAAGAAGTAAGGCCTCTAGATAAATCTTAGCCATTTGGGGCTTTAGTCGGGCCAGCCAAAAAATCACCCTCAGGAAAGCCGCTATGTCCAGTAATGTTCCCAAAAGAAGCTGCTTCCAAACCGGAAAGTACTTACCGTAGATATACTTCAAACCACGAAACTCCCCCAGAAGTGCCCCCCGCGGTAAACCACCCTGACTACCCCTCTCTAAGTGAATTATCTTCGTTATTGGCGTATACCCAACTTTCCACCCCGCCATTCTCGCTCTCATACACCACTCCAGTTCTTCCCCGTACATAAATATCCCTTCATCTAGGCCACCTAACTGATCAAGAGCCGTTCTTCTTATAAAGAAAAATGCCCCCGTCACCCAATCAGGATAAAATTCCTTGTCATATTTATAAGTCTCAGTTGCAGTCTTCGACCCACCAACTAACTTCTTTATCCATGGCAAGTCCAAAAAGAATCCTTGCCAGTGCGAATCAGAAACATGCGGATGATACGAAGGAAAGAACCGGCTTATAAGTGGTAAATCATCCAAAAAAAGAGCCCAGGAGGCCACCCGGGCTAGAGTGGGAGCATATCCTCCCGTCGGAGACAATCTGTTTTCAGAGTCGACTAGTTGGCAAGAGGCAACAGCGAAATCCGGCTTGCCCTCCATGCAAACAAACATACTTTTAACGGCATTCTCTACTAGCTTAGTATCATTATTTAGAAGTAGGATGTATTTACCGCTTGCCTGTCTAATCCCAAGATTATTTCCTTTAGAAAACCCTGTGTTCTCCTGAGAATAAATCACTTTCAACCTCTTCCCGTAGTTTTTTTCCGCTTCCCGAAGATATTCCACCACTCCATCAGTCGAAGCATTATCGACAACAATTACCTCAAAACTAACCCCCTCAGTATATTTGAAGATTGACTCTAAACAGTCCCGGAAGATGTCTTTGGAATTATAGGAGACAATTACTATAGAAACATCCATGAGAAAAGTATATCAACTCCAAAAACAAAAAGGCCCTAAAATATCTGGCCTTGACTTATCTTCCCAGGGAGTTGCCCCCCAAGTATTGTCAGCGCTGCGGCGTTTTACTTTCCTGTTCGGGAAGGGAAGGTGTAGTTCCACCGCGCTCCAAAGACCAGAAATTTTAGGACCCTTAGTCCTTACTCTCTAAAAAGCAAATAGAAGGCCAATCTTTACAAAAAATCTACTACTCGACCAATTAGTACTACTAAGCTGAAAGCCTTGCGACTCTTACACCTGTAGCCTATTAACGTGGTAGTCTTCCACGGGTCTTTCTCTGTCTTGCGACAAAGTGGAGTTCTCATCTTGGGGTCGGCTTGGCACTTAGATGCATTCAGCGCTTATCC
>CAZKPQ010000002.1:0-26938 GCA_964554695.1 uncultured Gammaproteobacteria bacterium
AGAAGTCGAGCCTTTTCTTCGTCGGCTTTCTTCCGAGTCCAGATTAAGATACTTACCAACAGACCCTCCAAAAAGAAGATGAGCAGAGCGGCAGAACGAGGGAGGTTATCCGCCGAGCGGTCGGGAAAAAGTAGAGTAATGGCGACAAGACCCAAAACAGTAGCGAAAGCCCCTGGGCCAAGACCGCCAAACCAGGCACTAATAAGAACGGGGGTAAAAAGGAGGAGGAAAGGAGAATCGCCGAGAATGACGGAACCGAAGTTTAACTTGACCAAAAGGGCTGCTAAAACAAGAAGAACGGCTAAGGAATAACGAAAAAATTCTGTCTGAAGAGAAGGATGAGAGATGGCGCGAGCGGCAAGCACATCAGCTTCCCCCAAGCGTTTAACGAGACGAGCAAGATCGGTTTTAGGAGAAGGGGGTAGGGGTGGTTGGTCAGATTTTGGGCGGGAAGGAAGCTTGCCGTTTGAGATGACTAAGTTAGTTTGGATAGCCACAAAGGTAGGTGGGGCGACTATACTTTGAGACTAAGGAGATGTCAATTTGGGAAGCTTAAAAGCAAATTTAAAGCAGGTAGAAATCCACCTGCTTTAAATGATTCCCTAACGATTTGGGAATTATGGAGTCTCGGTATCAAAATCGGTATCAGATCGGGTCGGATTATTCGATGAGCTGGGATTGCCCATACCAGGGGCTGGTCGATTAGCCGAGCCCGGATTATAGATATCTTGCCCAAAGGAATCATTACTTCCCCGAGGCGTATCCTGACCGCGGTCGCGGTCACTATCCTGACCAGTGGTGCGGTCACCTTGAGGGGAACCACCCGTTTGGCCGCCTGGTTTTCTTTTTTGATCCTTGTCGTCTTGCATCCTTCTCACCCCCTTTCTTGGAAATGTCGGGACTTTAAAAAATAGAGATAAGAGGAGGGGCACATCGGGGTAAGAAACGGGCAAGAGGGGCAGGGAAGACTCTTTCGAGTTTCATACGGAACACTGGTTTGATTTTCACCAGAAAAAATTAACGTAAGAGCCAGAAAGGGAGGTGAAGAAAATGGCAGACACGATCGTTAATACACCCGGACAGACGGGTACAAGCGAGAGTGGACTCGGGTTTTTCCTGGGGATCCTTCTACTACTCGTAGTAGCATTCCTAGTTATTTACTACGGATTTGGAGGGCTATTCCGAGGACTATCAGGTGGAACAACCGTGGAGGTCCCGAAGTCGGTAGACGTAAATTTGAACGCCCCAAACCAGGGCGGTCAATAATAGTTAGATTTAACCTACTCAAGTAAGGAGGTGAGAAGGAATATGGAACTTTTACTTTGGGCAATATTTGGAGGAATTGCTGGGTGGTTAGCGTCAATTATTATGAAGACTGACCCCCAACAAGGAGTTCTAATGGACGTAATTTTAGGGGTAGTCGGAGGAATTGTGGGAGGATTTCTCATGAGCATAGTGGGATTTGCGGGGGTGACGGGATTCAACCTGTATAGCATGTTTGTGTCAGTTCTCGGAGCGGTAGCGCTGATCTGGCTTGGAAGAGTAGTCAGACACGCAACTTCGTAGAAGAGGAGGGCGACTAGTCAAGTATGGCTAGTCGCCCGGAAGAAAGGGAGCTTGGACTTGATCTAGCGGGATGAGGAAGAGTAAAATCCCGCTAGGTTTTACGAAATGGCAAAAACGATACTGATTGTTGAAGACGATCAAGGGCTACAAAAGTTTCTTCGAGAGTTACTTCTGGAGAATGGTTTTTCGGTGCAAGTGGCGGGAGATGGGGCGGAAGCAATGAATAGTATTTCGAAGCTTGCTCCAGACCTAGTGGTACTTGATTTAGGGCTACCAAATATGAGCGGAGAGACGGTTTGTTTAGAGGTTAAGAAGCGGTATCCGGAGATTCCGGTGTTGATTTTGACGGCGAGGGATAAGACGACAGATATTGTCGCTGGACTTAATATGGGGGCTGACGATTATATGACTAAACCATTCGTGGCTGATGAGTTTTTGGCCCGAATTAGAGCTAGGCTTCGAGGACTGGGGGATGACGATAAGAAACTGACGGTGGCAGACTTGGAACTTGATCCAAAGACACTTCAGGTTAGAAGGAAAGGTAAGGAGATAAGTCTAACGCCGCAGGAATTTAAACTATTGCAGTACTTAATGAATAATAAAGGGCGAGTTTTAACCCGGGAGATGATTCTTAATCGGGTGTGGCTTTACTCACCGGATGTTGAAAGCCGGGTAGTTGATATCTATATTGGATACCTTCGAAAGAAGATTGATCAGGGGCATGCCAAAAAGCTTATTCACTCCGTCCGCGGCTTTGGTTACATGATCAAAGACAGCTAGAAGCCTACCTTCTTTAAGCTTGAATAACCGGCCGGCGGTAAGAGCCACTCTCCCCCACAGTAGTAGCGACAGCATCGATAATCGCCCGGATAAGATAAAAAAGAAGAGAGTAAAATAGGATGGCTAATAGAGCAGTAATATCGAGCCGACCGACACCTAAGGGAAGGCTTGGTAAAATTCCGGCAAAGGGAGCAGTGAGACTACCACTAACGGAGTTAACCCAAGCGACGAAAGGAACGCCCAGGCTAACGCCAAAGAGGGCAAAGACGAATCTTAAGCCTAGGAAAAGAATAATTGCCCCTAAGGCTAGATCAAAGAGAGTAACAAGAACGTTTCGGACTGATAAACTCATCGGACTCACCTCCTCCATTAGGCCCCGCGTCCAAGCGGGTCCAAATTTTAGATAGTAATAACGAGTGGTCACAAGGATTAAATAACCGGGACTTGAAAGAGAATCCGAAATGATTCAATAAACTGGTATAGAGATGTTTTCCTAAAGGAATCGTTTAGAAAAATAGCCAGGGCTTTCATAGGCAGGAATGATAATTAATGAAAAAGCTGCAACCCTAGATAGGCCATGCCAAGTAAGATAAATGGTGCTAGGCGAAGGTTTTCAATATTCATAAGAGCTAGGGTAAGAATTTTTGGTGAGAGGCGAGGAAAAGGGGGGTAAGGAAATGGAAAGAAAAGAAGCGTTGACACTAGGGGGGGGTTTTATTAGCCTAAAGGTAGATAAAAAAGAGCCGACTCTTAGCAAAAATGGCGGAGTGGCGACGAGGAGGTGAAAAGGAATGAATCTTAACTTACTAACACCTCGAGGCTTTCTTCTTATAGGAGGAACGATACTTGTTATCTTGGGGCTTGCGGGAATGGTATTTCTAGGGCCGACAATGGAAGCAAGTCTACTCGGGGAGTTTTTCTGGCTTGATAACACGGAAAACATTGCCCATTTGGTCTTGGGGGTAGTAGCTCTTGGGGCATACTACTTTCTAAAGGACGATAAGATGCTCAAATATTTAGTAGGGGCAGTGGGCGTGGTGGGCGTGGTAGTAGCAGTCTTAGGGTTTATGAATATGGGAGCAGCGATTCCAAACGTAGGGGTAGCCCACTTAGAAAACCCGTCGGATAATGTCCTACACCTAGTAGTAGGAGCTTGGGCCCTCTGGGTAAGCTTTGGGAAGATGATGGCAAAGGGTAAGTAGAACGCAGTTTAGTCAGCATAAAAACGAGGTCAACAAGAAGTTGACTTCGTTTTTTGTTAGGATCAGGACGTGAGAAAAGCGGTGATAGTGGCAGGACTGGTGGTGCTTCTTCTAGCTTTTTGGTGGTGGGTGGGCTTACCCCGGGAGACGGGGAAAATAATAAGCCCGATCGGGCAAGAAAAAGGGGGGGCCACCTTAGAAGATGTTCAACTAGAAGAGCTGACAATGGAAAGAATTTTTATGGACGACCACAGTTTTGTAACCACACTGCCGGCAGAGAAGAAAACGACACTAATTGCGACGGGAGATGTGATTCCGGCGAGGGTAGTGAATTATAAAGCAACGAACTATAAAGATTTTTTGTGGCCATGGAGAAAGACAGCTGAAACACTTTCCGAAGCGGAGATTACCTTTATTAATTTAGAGGCGCCAATTTTTGAAGGATGTGCGCCAACAAATGCGGAAACTCTAGTCTTTTGCGGGGATGCAAAACACATTGAAGGGCTTAAATACGCGGGAGTGGACGTAGTCAGTCTGGCTAATAACCACACGGGGGACTTTGGAAAAGAAGGGCTCCAAAAGACAACCGAGCTTTTGACAAAAAACGGAATTACTTATACAGGAGTAAATGGAGCAAGTTACCTAGATGCTAAAGGAAAAAGATGGGCATTTTTAGGATATAACGATATAACGCCGAGAGTGGAAGTCGCCAGCCGAGCCGAAGAAGAAAAAATTCAAAATGAGATTACGGAGGCAAGGGAGCAAAGTGACATCGTAATTGTCACCTATCACTGGGGAACGGAATATATTTCGGAAGTGGAAGAAAGGCAACAAAAGTTAGGGAGGCTGGCCGTCGACGCGGGGGCTGATTTAGTGATCGGAAATCATCCCCACTGGGTTAAACCAATTGAGATTTATAAAGGAAAACTAATTACCTATGCACACGGGAACTTTATCTTTGACCAAGAGTGGTCGCAGCGAACAAAGGAGGGAGTGGTAGGAAGATACACGTTTTTTGAAAATAGGCTAATTGACGCAGAGTTTTTGCCTGTTGAGATTAGGGATTTTGGGCAGCCAGTTTTTTTAAGCGGAAAGGAGCGAGAGAAAGTATTAGGACAGTTACGGTAGAATTAATCCTTGTGAACGAAATAAATCTATTAGTAGCATTTGGGGCGGGACTGGTGTCTTTTTTGGCTCCGTGTGTGGTTCCCCTACTGCCACTGTACATTAGTTTTGTTTCGGGAGTATCGGTCCAAGAATTAACCAATGGAGATGGGCAGAAGCGGTTTTTAAGAAGAATTATTCTGACGAGCCTGGTATTTACAGTTGGGTTTTCAATGGTGTTCGTGGCTCTTGGTTTCGGAGCGTCCAAATTAGGAATGGGCCTATTCTCAAACCGAACGGTGCTATCCCAAATGGGGGGAATAATGATAATCGTTTTTGGAGCTTACTTACTGGGGATATTCCAAAGGCTTACGGTTAGTCAAAAGAGTTTTTCAATAACCTTACCGGAATCGGTTAGGCGAATTAAAATCTTAGGGCCGTTTCTAATCGGGGTGATTTTTGCTCTAACGTGGACGCCGTGCGCGGGACCGATATTGGGAGCGATACTAACACTAGCCTTAACTAGCCCGGACCAGATGGCGGCCGGGACACTACTTTTTGTTTACGCAATGGGAATTGCGATACCGTTTCTTATCGTAAGTTTGTCGATTGGAGTAGTTCAGAAATATCTAGTAGCCGGCCGGAGTTGGCTGGGAGCTTTAGAGAAAGTGGCCGGAGCAGTTTTAATAGGAATGGGGGTTTTAATAGCGACGGATCAGTTTCGGATTCTAACGACGATATTTAGCAACTTTCTTTACCAATTACCAATTTATAAAGAGGTGCTTCTTAGGGTTTAACTACTTGCCGGCGATAAGATAGTAGACGATACCAAAGATGACGGCGAAGACCACGAGGTCGGAGAGATTTATAACAGTGATTAAGCCAAAAATTGTTAAGAGCCAGAGAAGAAGAAGAAATACGGCAATTTGACGCAGGGGCGAAGGGAGAAGGCCAACAAATGCCAGAATAATAAGAAAGATGAGAAGCTGGTAAAGAGTAATTGAGACGCCGAGGAAGGTAAAAATAATGAGGCCTAAGGGAATTGAAGGCAAACCTAGGTAGTTTAGAAACCAGAGGATAACAAGGACCAGGAGAAGGATAACAAGCATAGCTAATTATACACTGACTATTCGCCGTCAGTGTTGTTCAGCAACTCTGAGGAGAGGGTGGGAGAAGTGGTGTTGCCAGAACCGTTTTCCACAACCGTCAGATAGGCGTCATCGAAATAATAATTGGTGTCATAGTTAGTATTGAAGATTACTAGCCGGATACGGTCGTAGGGCTTAGTTGCCTTTAGACTAAGGTAGTCGGAGGCAAAGTTACCGTGGCTCCTTGGAGAAAGCGCAATACCCGTCTGATCAATAACCGTACCAGAGGAGGAGAGGGTTCGGAGGATTAGGCCAGTAGCTTCATGGAGACCAAGGATATCATTTTCGGAAGCATTGTAGATTTGAAAGCTAAGCAAGTCGCCAACTTGGCCTGACCGAGAGAGATTTTGGATGAGGACCTCTCTTTTAGTGGAGTTAGCAGGTAAAGGAGAGAACTGGAAAGACTGTTGGCCTGTCTTCCAGCGCTTATCGACGATGACGTCGCCTGAATCAAGATTTCGAGCTAGCCAGTTATCGGGTCGACCATCACTGTTAGTATCTAACTCAAACGAGGGGTTAGAAATTAGATTGGGGCCAGTGGGGGGAAGGTAAGAAGGAGGAGGGTTGACGGGATCGCCGGTACGACTGTCGACGAGGAGCGGACTACCAACTAATTTGAATCCCCGGGCTTCGGTTTTAGAATTGGCAACATCAGGGACAAAGCAGAGATAGTTTTTATCGCAACTCAGTTCGTCAAAGTGCCAAAGAGCCAGGGTGTTAGGATCAACGGCGAGGGGCTTTGAAGGCGGCTGAAAGTCAGAACTATAACGGATAACCTTAGAGATTCGAAGCTCGTCTAAGGTGCCAGTGAATGGTTCGTAGTCGGGGGTAGCATTACCGAGAGCCCAGAGATTAGTTATATGAAGTGGTCGGGTGTTATGGAAAGCAGGAGCACTTGATTGGTTGCTAATTGATAGAGAGTGCTTTTTGCCGTTATCAAAAAGGGAAACGGTTCGAGGGGCTGACTGAAATGTAAGGGCAAGATGGCGCCACTTATCCTTTTCAGAAGGGCCAATATTATTTTCGTAACTGGACTGTTCATAGAAGAGACACTTACCATCAGAGTCGGCCCTGGCTACGGAAGCCAAAATTTTGTAATAGTAACGGTCTTCGTCATAGTTGCCAACGGCCTTATGATACTTAGTCTGTAGATAGATACTGTAGGCGTTTCCACACGAGTAATTACCGCCTTTCTGCAGCAAGATGTATCTATGCCAAACATCACTATCCTCAGGCCAAGCGAACTTGAGACGAAATTCGATAGTTGCCCTATCGGGAAGATTGAGTTTTTTATTGTGTTCGGCCTCAAGATACTGGGGCTTGTCGAGAGTAGTGCTAAATTTAATAGCGTTACCAAAACGCGAAGTAGGGGCAGCTTCAGTTCGAGAGCTCGCGCGATTTTGAAGACCTGTTCGCTGGAAAACAAGGTAGACTGAAAGAGCAATCAACCCAATAAGAAGAGCGAAGAAGACGACACTGGTAATGGGTCTTACCACTAGATCCAGTGTAGGAGAGAGACGGGAAACTGTCAATCCTGGTACTTAATAAATGTTTCTGGCCAGGGACCAAGTGTGAGATACTTTTCTGGTGAGAGAAATAATTCACCGGACCAGTTTGGATTTAATGGCAGTACTCTTAGAACCGGAGGCGCCGGGCTTGGATTTGGTTTACCAAGTATTTACGGATCTTGGGGTCCATAGATGGATAAATAAAACCGTGATTAGTCCCAGGAGAGTTGGGAGAGAGTTTCCTAAGACTTTTGGACATTATCACAGCAAAGATATTCCTGAGACTTACCTTCTCTCTGAAGGGAAAGGGGTGTTAGTTCTGCAGCGGCCGAAAGAAAAGATACAAGAAGTGGTTATTGTCACTCCCAAAATAAACGAAGAGATAGTAATTACCCCGGAGTGGGGACATTCGTGGTCAAACATCGGGGAGTCTCCCCTAGTTCTTTTTGATGACTGGAGCGCGGGACACGAAGAGAGGGAATACGAGCCGATGAAAAGACACAAGGGACTGGCCTATTACATAGTTACCGGACAAGATGGGCCAATAGCTATTAAAAACGATAGCTACCTTAGCTATCTTGAGTTGCCCGAACCCCAATGGATAACAGTTGAGGAATATAACCAGAGGTTTAGAGGAGCCCTTTAGGGAAGACCTAAAAGATGCGATTTGAACGGCTTCGCTACTTACTATTTAAAAGGGGTCGACACCGACCGCTGACAAAACATGTTCGAGAGGAACTAGGTAAAAGAGCCAAGGAAATTTTAGAGGAGAATATTTTTAGAGAAGGAAAGGACTCCGGCTACACTCCCCCGTCGGGGCCAATCATCCCGCCATGGGACAACAAGCCACATTTTCTTTATCCGTTTCAGTGGTTGTGGGACACATTTTTTGTGGCGGGATGGATGGATGACACAAAGCAAGGCATAAGGGACACAGAAATTTTTCTTAAGTCTCAGAGAAAAGACGGATTTCTAGGCCATATCCGTTATAACCGGGAGGTACTGGCAAAAGGAGAGTACTTTCCGCCGGCAAATATTTATTACAAAGACGGGAAACTTCCCGAAGGAGAAATTATTTCGAAGATTACTCAGCCGCCAAATGTGGCTTACGGTGTTTCTCAGTTGGCACGCAAAATTACCGACGAAAGAGAGAAACGAAAGTTTTTAAAAGAGGTTTTCCCAAAAATATTTAAGTACCATGAATATATTTATCAGAAACTAGTAGTTGACGGGCTAATGGTTGTTATTCATCCGTGGCAAAATGGTGACGATAATTCCCCCAAGTGGGACAGCATTTACCAAAAGATTAGAAGCGAAGATCTTCATGAGAAGATGGAGAAGTGGCTCGGATCACTAAAGATTCCTTATGAAAGATTGGACCTTCGATTAGTACACCACAGCCAGCGGCCGATTGACAAACACTATGATATTTACCTTTATTTAATTTGGCTTTACGGAAAGTGGGGATGGAATGAAAAAAAGATTTTAGAAGAGTCACCGTTCCGGGTAGTTGATCCCTTAACAAATGCAGTTCTTCTTCGAGCTAATAAAGAGCTTCTAGAAATGGCCAGATACTTAAAGCGAGAGCGGGAGACAGAAAAAATAGCCGAGTGGCTGAGGGTAACCCAAAAAGGATTAGAAAAATTGTGGGACGAGAAAGAGGGACTGTATTTTGCGGTGGATCTAACTTCCGGGAACCAGATTGGGATTGTAACGGTTTCTAATTACGCTCCCCTTTTTAGCCAGGCCATCCCAGAAGAGAAAGCAAGAAGGATTGCCGGAAGAATTAGGGGAATGGCAAAGGCGCACCCATTAAGCTTTTTAGTGCCGAGTACCGATTTTGAGGAGATAACGATTTTTAGTCCCCTTCGATACTGGCGAGGACCAACCTGGATTATTATGAACGCAATTATTGTTGATGGACTAATTTTCTACGGACAGACGGAAGAGGCAAAACGGATACTGGAAGACACTTTAAGGCTAGTAGCATACCAGGCAGAAGGGGCAGCGAAGCCAGGGTTTTATGAGTACTATAATCCATGGACGGGTGAAGGGTTAGGGTCACCGGGACAATCGTGGACGGCAGCGGCAGTGATGTTCCTTTTAGAACGAGCAGAGGAAGTGGGACTTACTCATAGCGGATAGCATCGATTGGTGAAAGATTGGCGGCTTTTCTAGCTGGAAAAACGCCAAAGACAATGCCAATTACGGAAGAGACCCCAAGAGCAATAAGAACACCTAAGAGATCGATATAGGCGGGGAAGAAGTTTTGGACAATTAAGATGATGATAAATGAGAAGAGAAGTCCGAGAAGGCCGCCCAGAAGAGAAAGAATGATAGACTCGGTCAAAAACTGAGCGAGGATATCCCGCTTTGTAGCGCCCAGAGCGCGCCTGATACCAATCTCGCGGATCCTTTCGACGACGGAGACGTACATAATGTTCATAATGCCGATACCACCGACGACAAGAGAGATGGCGGCGATAGCAACGAGGACGGAGTTTAAAACGCCAAAAATTGAGTTAATGGCATTTAAGACCTCGGTTGATTCAACGATACTAAAATAGTCTTCGTCATAGCGGCGGAGAAGGGAGGATTTGATATCCTCCTTGAGGGTCGGAAGAGAGGCACTATCGACGGATTGAACATAAACAGAAAGGAACTTCTTAGTGGGGTTGAGACTGACGGCGGATTTATAGGGGAGGTAGACGTAGCTATCGAACTGGGGACCGCCAAAGCCGCCGCCACCCTTTGGTTTAAGAATGCCAATAAGTTTGTAGTTTTGATTGGAAACGGTGATGTTTTTTCCGAGACCAACGTCAGTAGCGCCGAAGAGGTCAGTAGCAAGCTGGGGGCCGATAACGGCTACCTTAGCGCGCTTATCAAGATCGGCCCGGGTAAAGATGGTGCCGGTTGCAGCCTCGAGGTTTAAGGCTTCGAAAACATCGGCGGAAGCGAGAATGACGGGGACAAATTTTGATTTGGAACCAGAAGAAACGGTGGTATTTTTTTGATAGACCGGGGCTACTAGAGTGGCGGAGGGTAAACGGGAGAGGGTGCGAATATCTTTTTCGTCAAAACTGGACTCAAAAGTAGCGTCGGCGTTAAAGCCCCCGCCTTGAAAAACACCGCCGGGTAAAACGTAGATAAGATTAGTGCCGAGACTTTCGAATTGGGTTTGAATGTATTTTCGAAGACCTAAACCAAAAGCCAGAAGAAGAATAACAGAGGCAACGCCAATAAGAATGCCAAGGGAGGTTAGAGCAGTCCGGACTTTATTCCGGCGAAAATCGTCGAGAGCGGATTTGAGAATGAATAAGAGATAGGTCATTTAACTAGTTGGCCGTCTTTTAACTTAATTTGGCGACGGGTTTTTCGGGCGACGACGGGGTCGTGAGTGACAATAATAATAGTGGTGCCGTCAGACTTATTTAGGACACCAAGAAGGTCAAGAATAGTAGCGCCGGTTTTAGTATCGAGATTACCGGTTGGCTCGTCGGCGAGAATGAGTTTAGGGTTCATAATGAGAGCCCTAGCAATAGCGACACGCTGCTGTTGACCGCCGGAGATTTTATTGGGATAAGAGTTAGCTTTATCGGAGATACCGAAGCGGTCGAGAAGCTCTAAAGCTTTGGAACGAGGGTTAAAGTCTAATTTTTTGGAAGCGTAAACGGTAGGAAGCAGGATGTTTTCAAGAACGGTAAGCTTATTTATCAAGTTAAAACTTTGAAAGACAAAGCCAATAGTTTCATTTCGAAGACGGGAAAGATGATCGTCACTAAGATGCCCCACCTCGGAGCCAAGGAGGATGATTTTGCCAGAAGTGGGGCGATCGAGAAGGCCAATAATGTGCATTAGAGTCGACTTACCGCAGCCAGATGGACCAATAATACTAGTAAACTCACCGGCCTTAATCTCAAGGGAGATATTTTTAAGGGCGGGAAAGTCTTCGCCCTCAAGGGGGTAGATTTTAGAAACAGATGACAGCGAGATCATTTGGCTTACACCAGGACGAGTCTAATTGACGGCGACAGTGTCGCCCTCAGCGAGATTGCCAGAAGTTATTTCAATTAAGTTGTCGGATTCAAGCCCGGTAGTAACGGTCACTTTAACCTTCTCGTTGTTTCGAAGCCGCCAGACGTATTTTTTATCGGCCTCGGATTTAATGAATTTAATTGGTAAAACGAGGGCGGAGTCTCTACGACCGGTAACAAGAGTGAAATCACCGGTCATACCAAGGCGGTATTTAAGAACGGTGTTGTCGGTAGGAAAAGAGACTTTCAGACCGTAGACAGTGCCAGTTTCGTCGGCCTTAGGGGTAAAGTCGATGGATTCGATTTTCGCGGTGAGAGTCTCCTCGGGGTAGGTGTCCAGGACGAGCTGGCCCTCTTGGCCAACCACAAGGTTAGGAAGTTCGGTTTGATCGGCGGAAGCTTGGAAATAGATGGTTAGGGGATTGACGATTTCGTACTCGGCCTGGGTAGGAGAACTAATAATGACACCGGGGTTTGTGACAGCTGCCTTAACGACGATGCCATCTATGGGGGACCAGAGGTTAGCTAGGCGAAGAGCAAGGTCCTGAATCTCAACGTCTAAGACGGTTACATCAAGATCGGCCTGAGAGTTTTCCAAAATTCGCTTAATACTATCGGTAAGGATTTTATGTTCGTAGGTGTCGGCGGTGTCCTCAAAGTCATTACGTTGTTTTTTATAGGTAGCGAGATATTTGGTGAGGGTTTTTTGAAGAGACCGGGAATCAAGGGAGGCAATGGATTGGTATTTCTTAACTGAATCGCCGACCTTAACGCCGACCCAAACGATTTGACCAGTGGTAGCAAAGCGCAAGGTAGCTTTTTCGGTGGCGTCGACGGAGCCAGAAAAGGTAAGAGATTCCTCGATAGTCTGGCGAGAAACACGGGCGGTTTCAGCGGCGGGACCTTGAGACCTTTGGCGAAGAAGAATAGCACCAATAATAACGGCGAGAACGAGGGCAAAGAGAAAAAGGCGCCGGCGAGTAAAAAGTGACTTTAGGCGAACCATATGGCCTTAAAAAAACCCAAAGATCTTTGGGCCAAGGGTAATTTTACTCCTTGAAAGGAATTCAAGCTACTTTTAGACTGAGACAACTTGAAAAAAACGAACTGGAAGGTGCCGATTTATATTCTGCTGTTTGGAATTTTAACAATCTATGCGGCGGTTTTTACGAGCCGACCGCAAAAGGAGTTTCAGGAAGAAGAGGTTTTAGGGGCAAGTAACAACTTAGCCGTTTTTACTTTGCCGGAAGACGGGATAGGGCCGGTGATTGAGGTCTTGAGGAGTGCCCAAAAAGAGATTTTTTTAGAGGTGTATCTATTATCGGACCCAACAATTATTGAGGTCTTAAAGGAGATGGACCAGGACGGAGTAGAGACGAGAGTAATTTTAGAGGAACAGCCGTTTGGGGGAGGGGGGCTTAATCCCAAAACCAGAGAAGATCTACTGGCCGCGGGAGTGGAGACAAAATGGGGAAACAGCATTTATCCTTACACTCACCAGAAGTCGGTAGTAGTCGACGGAGAGGTCGCTTGTATTATGAATTTGAACTTGACGAAGACGGCGTTTTTAAGGAACCGGGAATATAGCATTTGTAGTCGGAATGCCGAGGAGGTTTTGGAAGTAAGGGAAATTTTCTTAGCTGATTGGGAAAGAAGAGAGTATGTGCCGAAAGCTAAGAACCTCGTAGTAAGCCCGGTTAACTCGCGAGGGAAGTTAAAAACATTTTTAGAGAGTGCTAAAGAAAGAATAGAAATTGAAATGGAAATTCTGGGAGACGAAGAGATATTAGAAATTTTGGAAAAGAAAGCTAAAGAAGTCCCCATTCGAGTGATCCTACCGGATTTTAAGAAGGTGGGAGCAAATAAAGAAGAAGCTGCCAGGCTTTTGGAAAAGGGGGTAGATGTGCGAACGCTAACAAGTCCATATGTTCATGCAAAAATGGTTCTAGTTGACAGGAAACGGGCATATGTAGGATCAGTTAATTTTTCCTCGCAAAGCATGGATCTAAATAGGGAACTTGGGATATTGGTATCGCAAGATGATATTATCCAGAGAATACAAGCGACATTTGAGAACGATTGGCTACTTGCCAGTAACATTTAAAGATAAACTTCCGATGACAGAACTTAATTTGCAAATAGTTGCCGAACGACTTGAAGAACTGGGGTTTGAAACAAGTATGGATGAAGGGGTGCTACTAGCGACGCGCGAAGCCGGAGACGAAGCAATTGATATGCGAATTGATGGGTCGGGACAATGCTTGGTGGAAAGAAACTTACGAAAGGAAAAGGAAAGCAAAACACGGGTGATCCTCGGGCAAGAGACACGGGTGATTGGCGAAGAGGAAGAAAATATAAAGTTTAGGGTGAGACTGCCAAATGTTGAAGTGATTGAGGAATTAGTTGCGGTAGTTGAGGAGGACGAGGAAGATTGGTAGGATAAGCAAAGCTATGAAAGCGAAGTTTCATATCATCTACGGAATAACGATTTTAATTTTAAGCGGGTTATTGGCACTTGCCTACCTTAGTTGGTACCCCTGGCAGAGGATGGCAAAAGTAGAAAATCCGTTAAAGGTAACGGAGCTGCCAAAACCGCATTACCATGCGGATTTAAAAGTAATCGCACTCGGGACAGCGTATAACTTCAACCAAGAGCGGTTCTTCCCGCCCGAAGACCAGGAGGACCCAAACGTCCATTTTCATAAACCTGACACTGACGTCGTTCATGTTCACGCCAACGGCATTACCTGGGGTTATTTTTTTGAATCAATTGGGGGAAAGTTGACCCAAGACTGTTTGACACTCCCCGACTTGCCAGTATCCTGTAGTAATTCGAGTGGGGGAGAGGGAAATCGGTTGCAGTTTTTTGTTAATGGGGTACAAGTTAACCGGCTAGACGATCACGTAATCTCTGATTTAGAACGGGTACTCGTCTACTTTGGCCCCCGGCAGGCGAGTCTTGTACCTTTAACACTAGTAACCGAGAAGGCGTGCATATTTAGCGAGTATTGCCCGAAACCGGCAGGGTGGGTAGAAACACCGGAAGGTTGTACAACAGGAGAGATTTGCGAGTAAACTAAACGCATGGGCAAAAACCTACTTCTTCTTTTAGCAATGGGGTGTTTAGTAGTGGCGATTTCGCTAGAGTTTTTAAGACAACCCGCGGGAACGAGTCGACCATTTTACTTAGCAGCCACGGTTAGCTTAATAGTCGAATACCTACTTCGAAGACGTGGGAAAAATTAAGAGGTTTTTCTCCCGACTGGGTCCGGGATTAATTACGGGAGCGGCGGATGACGATCCGGCGGGAATTGCAACTTATTCACTAGCGGGAGCAAGGTTTGGCTACGGACTTTTGTGGACGGCAGTAGTGTCGTTTCCTTTAATGACGGTTATTCAGGAAACGTGTGGGAGAATTGGACTGGTTACCAGAAAGGGACTGGCGGGAGTAATTAAGACTCACTATCCCCGACCAATTTTAGTTTTGACGACTACCCTACTGTTTGTGGCGAACACGTTTAATGTCGGAGCGGACTTATCCGGGATGGCAGCGGCGGTAGGACTTTTGTTACCAGTTAACCAGATACTAATTAGCTTTGTGATTGTGGCGGGACTAACGGTACTGGTAATTCGACTCCCCTACCCCACCCTGGCGACAATCTTTAAATGGTTGACGCTAGCGCTTTTTAGCTACCTGGTAACGTTTCTTGTTCTAAGACCAGAATTTTTAGAAACCTTAAAGGAAACGATACTCCCTGACCTAACCCAACTGGCAACCAAGGACTACCTAATGCTGGTGTTAGCAATATTTGGAACAACGATTTCGCCGTACCTTTTCTTTTGGCAGACGAGCGAAGAGGCGGAAGAAGAAAAGACGGAGCACCGGCGGGCGGGCTGGCGGGATATCAAAAGGGAACAAATAGACACAGTAACAGGAATGTTCTTCTCGAACCTAATTATGTACTTTATTATTGCCACGACTGCAGCAACGCTGTTTTCGGCGGGAGTAAAAGAAATCGGGACGGCGGCTGAGGCGGCAGCGGCGTTAAGGCCGATGGCGGGAGACGCGGCGTTTATTTTATTTGCTCTAGGGATTATTGGGACCGGGGTACTAGCGGTTCCAGTTCTAGCCGGGTCAGCAGCATACGCGGTGGCGGAAACAATAGGAGTACCGGAGGGACTTAGTAAGAGCTTCCCCCGAGCGAAGGGGTTTTACGCTGTAATTATTATTTCGATGGCGTTGGGATTTGGGCTTAATTTTATCGGCCTGTCCCCAATCACCTACCTTTTCTACTCGGGAGTATTAAACGGATTAATTGCACCTATTATGATTGGACTGTTACTTCTAGTGGCTAATAATAAGAAGATTATGGGGAACTATACTAACAACCTTTTAACCAATACTCTAACAATAGTGACACTGGTAATTATGACGGGGGCGGCAATAGCCATATTTATTATTTAACAAGATAAATGACTGATGGCGAAGATTTTAATAACCCCTAAAGTGAATCCAGACTTAGATGGAGTAGCTTGTGCCCTAGCCTACTCTGAGCTACTAAAACAAACCGGCGTTGAGGCAGAAGGAGTTGTCTCGGGGGAACCCCAAACGGAAGTACGCTATTTTACAGAACAGCGAGGGATAAAAGTTCCGACCCGAAACGACGAAGAGACTGGACCGTGGGAGGAGTTTATTCTAGTTGACGCTTCGTCAATGAAAGGAATGCCGAAAGTAGTACGGGCGGAAAGGGTAATGGAGGTTATTGACCACCGAAAGGGAGAGCCAGAAAAGGAATTCCCAGAAGCAAGGATACAAAACGACTTAATTGGAGCGGCGGCTACATTAATAGGCGAAAGGGTTCTTCGGGGTAAAAATGAAATTTCCCAAGATAGTGCGACACTTATGTATGGAGCGATCTTCCACAACACTCTGAACTTTTTAGCAACAAACACATCCGAATCCCGAGAGCGATTGCCCAAGACTCAAAGGAGTTTGGGGATAAACAGACAATAGGAGCATACCAATTAGTAGTTTGGGGGGCGGACCCCAAAAAAATAGAAGAGGAAATTCTTGCCGGAGTTCATAAAAGAGACGAAGAGATTGGGGCATCTTGGTCGTTCGTAAATTTAATCGATTTAGACAGTCAGAAAAGTCATATTTTCTCAGACAGTGAGAAGGGGCAAGCAATTTTGGGCCGGGCGCTCGGAGTAGAATTTGAAAATAATTGGGCTACCCTAGGAAGACCAATTCTTAGAAAACAAATAATGCCTCAAATACTAGAAACCTCTTCTTAACCAGACACTTAGACAAAGGCGGATCGTTGTGAAAAGCTAACCCTACTTGTTTTTCATATTTGGCTTGTTAGGATGATCTCTGTAACACTTTTGCCTGCCCGGAGTTTGGAGGATTAACCTGAGAGATTCCTCGGCGCTTCGGTAGTTTTTATGGATCAGCACCCGGTACCACAAGACATTACGGGATTTAAGTTTAAATTGGTGGGAGACATGACCGTGAAGCAGTTCGGGGAACTAGCTTTCGGGGCGGTTATGGCCTATTTGTTTTTTGCTTCGAACTGGCACCCAATTCTCAAGTGGCCGTTTGTTTTGTTTTTTACCCTCTTTGGAATAGCACTAGCGTTTTTACCAATTGCGGAACGACCGCTTGACATCTGGATTATTAACTTCTTTCGAGCGATATACCGACCAACCTATTACGTCTGGAAAAAAAGTACGCCAGTAGAGGGAGTTCCGGCGGTGGCGGAAGTCCAAGCGGTAGCCGCAATTCCCCAGGCGGCTCCCCCACCGAAACCAAAAAAGAAATGGTCGTTTTGGCCGTTTTCCAAAGACAAAGAACCGAAAGGTGAACGAACAAATGCGCGGCCCGAGGTACCATTAACACCGATTCCCCAAGTGGTGCCGACAGTAACGACGACTCCCCCGCCGCCAGCCCCGGTAGCACCAGTGGTAACAGATCAAGCAGAGACCCCGCCAGCACCACCGGTGGAAAATAAGCCAGTTGTTGAAACTAAGACGCCAAGTCCGGAAGAGACGGGTGTCAAAGCAGGTTTGGAAGCGGTTAGCACCACCGGCGGACCTGCGGGCGGACGGATACTATCGGTAGATGAGCTATTGAAGCTTCGGGAAAACAAAGGGCAAGAAAAAGAAGCACCCAAGCCGGAGCCAATTACCGGAGCGTCTAGCCTCTCGGTACCTCAAGCCCCATATCAACCAACTTCCGAACCTCAGGTAGTGACTATCGAACAGTTAGTGTCAATGCGACAAGAAAAAAGCCAGCAGAACGATCTCGAGCACGCAAGTAGCTTATCGGCCCTGGAAACAAGAATTAACGATTTAACCAATAAACATAAGAGTCTTCTTTTGTCGATTGACCAAGTTAAAGGCAAACTAGTGAGTGATCCGGCGAACGCGGAACTATCTACGGAACTAACAGAGCTGACAAATGAGAAGAACGCATTATCGGCGGAGATCTCAGAACTTTATAAGAAGGCGTCGGACCAACGGGTAGCCCCGATTACTAGCCCAGACTACCAACAGCCAGTAGTTACCAGAACGCCGCCCCAAGTAAGAGTGGTCCCCAAGCCGACACCAAAACCGGCGGCGATTGTTTTAACGGATTTACCAAATATTGTGAACGGACTGGTGATGGATTCGGAAGGGCGGCCAATTGAAGGGGTAATTTTAATAATTCGCGATAAGAATGGAAATTCGATTAGGGCACTTAAGACAAACCGGGTGGGACAATTTATCGTCAGTACCCCCCTTGAGAACGGAATGTATTACCTTGAGATGGAAAAGGCGGGACTGGCGTTTGACACTTTGGAAGTAACTCTCTCTGGGCAAGTGCTATCGCCAATTGAGATTAAGGCCAAAGGGGCAGCGCCTGGAGCTCCCGCTTAGAAAGTATGGATGTGACAAAAATTGCGATTAAAGGAAGTACCCAAGACCACCTCAGGATTGCTGATATTGTAGACGACTTAGCAGTTCTTAAGGACGGCTCGGTGGCGCTGGTAATTCAGGTATCGGCGGTGAATTTTGGACTGCTATCAGAAGATGAACAATCGGCAATTATCTTTGCTTATGCGGGCCTTTTGAACTCATTAAATTTCCCGATACAGATTGTTATTAGAAGTCAGCAGAAAGATATTTCAAGCTACGTTAAGCTATTAGAAGACGAGGGGAAAAAGCAGCAAAGCCAACTTCTTAAAACGCAGATTCAGAAATATAAGGAGTTTATTACGCAGGCAGTTAAAGAAAATAATGTATTGGACAAGAAATTTTACATTACTATTCCGTTTAGTTTTTTAGAGCTCGGGGCGGCCACGACGGCAGGAGGGGTGCTTGGACGAAAGAAAAAGAAGGGATTACCGCTGCCGATTAGTGAAATTGTGGAGAAGGCAAAGGTGTCGCTTATTCCCAAACGAGATCATATATTTAGGCAGCTTGGGAGAATCGGGGTACGGTCAAAGCAGCTAACGACGGCAGAGTTAGTCGACCTTTTCTATGACATTTATAACCACGGGAAAGGGTTTACGGATCCAAAGAATAAAGAAACGGTTAGTAAGTTTGAAAGCATAAGCCAATGAAATTTTCCTTACCGTTTTCAAAGAAAAAAGCGGCTAGTAGCCCCAACGAGACTAGTGGGGCGACGACAGAGAGCGGAAAAGCTTCTTTAACCCAAGGCTCAAAGGCTAACGGGTTTCAGAGATTGAACGCGGAAAACCCCCCGGCGGGGCTACCTAAAGGAATAAAAGAGAGCCGGAGTGCTTCGACGGCGATTATTGATTTAGTAGCGCCAGAGACGATTGAAGTGGATTTTGACCACATTAAGGTCGGGGCAACTTACTACCGCACACTGTTTGTAGCGGGTTATCCGAGGTTCGTGGCAGCAAACTGGCTATCGCCAATTATTAACTTTGATTCGTCGCTAGACTTAGCAATGTTTATCTACCCGGTAGAGTCGAGAGATATTTTGTCGGATTTAAAAAGAAAGATTGCCGAGATGGAGGCAACGATTGAGAGTGATATTAAAAGAGGACGGGTAATTGACCCATCGGTGCAAGTAGCTCTAGACGATGCTTTAGCCTTACAGGAACAACTGGCGAAAGGGGCGGAAAGGTTTTTCCAGTTTGGGCTTTATATGACCTTGGCGGCTCCAGAACAGAAGTCGTTAAACGAGATTGGCAAAGGGGTGGAGTCAACGTTGGCGTCACTTCTTCTTACCGGAAAGAAGGCAACGCTTCAAATGGAAGAGGGGTTTTTAACTACCCAGCCGCTTTGTGACGATCAGCTCTTAATTACCCGGAACATGGACACGACCTCTTTGGCAACCACATTTCCGTTTACGTCGTCTGAGCTCACGGCAAACGAAGGGGTGTTGTATGGAATTAACGAACACAATGATTCGCTGATTATCTTTGATAGATTTAGCTTAGAAAATGCGAACGAAGTGGTTTTAGGAAAGTCGGGTGGTGGAAAAAGCTTCCTTGTGAAACTTGAGGCATTAAGAAGCTTAATGTTTGGAGCAGGGGTAATAATTCTTGATCCAGAAGAAGAGTATAAGGACTTAGCGGCGGCAGTGGGGGGAGACTATATTTCATTTTCATTTAGTAGTGACACCCATATTAACCCGTTTGATCTGCCGGGGACAAATGACGACCCGCAAGAGAATGACCTTCAGTATAAGATTGGGTTTTCTTTAACTAGGCTAATTAAGATTATGGTGGGAACAACCACAGCAGAAGAGGATGCGATTTTACACAATGCAATAGAGCTTACTTATAAGCAGAAAGGGATTACATATGACCCGGCGACCCACAAGAACGAACCGCCAATTTTAGAAGACTTATATAAGGTGTTGGTAGGAATGGAGACGCAAAGCGCTCAGAATATTGCCCTCAGGCTGGAAAAGTTTGTTAAGGGGTCGTTTGGGACGATCTTTAATCAGCGGAGCAATATAAAGCTTCAGAATAACTTCACGGTGTTTTCTTTCAAGAACTTAGAGGACCAACTAAGAAGCCTAGCGATCTTTATTATTGTTGACTACGTCTGGAACGAGATTAAACGAGAAACGAAGAAACGGATACTGATTGTTGACGAGGCCTGGTACCTAATGAAAAACCAGGCTTCGGCAGAGTTTTTGTGGGGGTTTGCCAAGAGGGCCCGGAAATACTACCTCGGGCTGACAACAATTACCCAAGACATTGAAGACTTTCTGTCAACCGATCTTGGGAAAACGGTGGTGACAAATAGTAGTATCCAGATTTTAATGAAGCAGTCACCGGCGGCGATTGACCGGATCGCAGAAGTGTTTTACCTATCTGAAGGAGAGAAAAGCTTACTGTTATCAGCTAGTGTCGGGGAGGGGCTGTTTTTTGCGGGATCGAGTCATGTGGCAATGAGAGTGGTAGCTTCACCAGAAGAATACGAGCTAGTAAGCACAAACCCGATTGAAAAACAGGCTCGGGAGCGGGAGGCAGCGGAAAAAGCGGCGATGCCATCCGAGAAGAACGAGGAAAAGGTTCCCCCAGAGAGTTCGGTGCCCCCGAGAACAGAAGCTACGACTGAACCCGGACCGGCATTATGATGTGAAGGAAAGAAGAGTCGGTCGGAAGCCTAAAAACGGCCGGAGAAACGGGGCCGGTTAGCTCAAGAGAGAGCTCTTTACTGCCCTCGACACTACTTAAGAAATCCAAAAGGTAGCGATAGTTGAAAGCGATTGAGAATGGCTCCTTGGGAGGCTTTTCTAGATCAATCCCTATTTCAACATCATTCTCCCCGACCTGGCCGCCCTGGGCTCGAACGTTGAGCTTGTCGGCGTCGATATAGAAACGAACAATATTAGCAGCTTCCCGGGCAAAGACTGAAGAAAGCTTAACGGCACGATACAATTCATCGGTTGAGAGAGTAAGATTTATTTCAGAAGACGAAGGAATTATTTTCTCGTAATCGGGAAAATTAGCCGAAATAAGGCGTGAATAAATTTCAATATCACCGACGGTAAAGGCAATCTGATTACTAGGGAGAACACGAAGCTTGGTTTTTTCGCGCCCCTCCCCTTTCCCCTTTTCGGAAATTAGGCGACTTACTTCGATAAGAGTTCGACTGGGAATAATTAAGGACGGAAACGGCTGGTCAGACTTAGAAGGAGTAACCTTAAGATTAGCAACCGAGAGTCGGAAGCCATCGGTAGCAGCTAGGGTAAGACCATCCCCAGAAAGCTTAAAAAGAACGCCGGTGAGGGCAACACGAGTCTCGTCCTGGGCCGTGGCAAAGGAAGTCTTACCGACAAGAAGGGCTAGCTTAGAAGAGTCAATCTCAAGCTCCTGAGTGGGCTCGTCGTTTGGAATTACGGGAGGGTAGTCAACAGCAGAAGCGCCAATAATTTTCCCGGAATATTTCCCGCCGGCAATTTTCAAAGCTGACTCGTCGACTTTTAAGGTGAGCTTCTCGGCACTAAGGGCGGCGACCACCTCAAAAAGAGTTCGAGCAGGAACAGTAAACTTACCAGACGAAAGAACTTTAGCGCTTACGGGGACAATAATAGAGGTTTCAAGGTCAGAGGCAAGTAAACGAAACTGGCGGTCGGTGGCCTCGAGGAAAAGATGAGAAAGGATAGGAAGCTGAGGCTTAGAGGAAATAAATCTGGTAGCGAGGGCGAGTTTCTCAGCAAGGTTCTCTTGAAGAATTTCAAGTTCCATCGGTCCACATCTTATTCTTTTAGGTGGGTTTTTTCAATCTTCGTTTTTCTTGTTTACACATAGTAGGAGTAGTAGTAGGCAGTGTGGGTTTGTGCAGTAAGTTCTAGGTGGGTAGGCAGAAGATGGTCGATTCGGGGAATATTCGTTGTGGACAGTCCCCTACCCCAGCTGTGGATAACTTTTAGAACAAGATGTGGGTAAACCTGCGATTGGGGAAAAGTTAAGAAAATTGGTTAACCTAGTCTTCGAGAGGCAAAGAATTTAACAAAGTATCCACAGAGGAATTAAGAGAGGGTGAGTTTTTTTTGGAGGGAAGAGAGTTCAGACTGAAGTCTAGTGTCGGTAGTACGAAGGCTGTCAATTTTCCGAATACCATGGATAACGGTAGTGTGATCACGGCCACCAAGAAAGTCGGCAATTTCCATGAGGGTCATCGAGGTATGGGCTTTAAGAAGCCACATAAGAACTTGGCGCGGCAGAGCAATGAGTTTGTCGCGTTTCTCCCCTTTAATAAGTTTAATGGGAAGGCCGTAATACTCACAGACGGTGTCGAGAATAAAGCGGCCGTCGATCCTAGCCGGAAGCGAACCCTCGGGAGGAGTGAGCTTTAAAATTTCGGCGACCAAGGCTTCGGAAATAGGGAGCTTTTTTAATTCGGCCTCGGAAAGAACTCGCTGGAGAGTGCCCTCGAGAGTACGGATATTATCCACATTACTAGCAACTACCGAAGCGATTGTTTCGGGTAGCTCCACTCCCCTTTTCTTTGCCTTCAGCAGACAAATGGCGGTTTTCAGTTCATGATCGGGTGTGGATATGTCAGCAACGAGACCGCCCTCGAAGCGACTACGGAGGCGATCGGCGAGGTCTTTAATGTCAGAGGGCTTACGATCGGAAGTCATGACAACTTGGCCGCCGGCCTGTTGGACGGCATTAAAGGTATAGAAAAACTCTTCCTGAGCGGTGTCTTTACCCGAGAGAAATTGAATATCATCAATAAGAAGGGCGTTGGCTGAGCGATACTTTTCCTTAAAGGCGTGAGTATTGCGACTGCGGATGCCTTCGATAATCTCGTTAGTGAATTCCTCGCAGGCTGCGTAGATGATGCGGCTTTTGGGGTTTTTCCGAAGGATTTCGTGACCGATTCCCTGCATAAGGTGGGTTTTACCGATACCAACACCACCCCAGATGAAGAAGGGGTTGTAGTTTTGGCCTGGATCGCGAGCGACGGCTTGGGCGGCAGCAAAAGCGAGCTGGTTACTGGTAGAGACACAAAACTCGTCGAGACTAAAGTCTGGACGGAGGCGGGCTCTTCTTATAGCCTCGCGGATTTCGGACTCATCGGCTTTGGGAGAGGCAAAAAGAGGGCCGGGAGATTCGGTATCTGGGGAGGCGGAGGCGGGAGTAGGCCGATCAATAACCTCAAAAAGAAGACTAAGTTTTTCGGTTTGAGCGGCCTTTTCCAAGGCGAGCTGGATTAAGGAATAGTAGCGCTGACTGGTTTGAAGGGAGACGGCTTTATTAGGGAAGCCTATTTTAGCGACGCCGTTTTCAAGAGAAAGAAGGTGGCTATTTTTAAAGAAGAGGTTAAAGTTAGATTTACCAAGATCGACCTCAAGGGCACTGAGGACAGTTTTCCAGATGGCTTCGAGAGAAGAATTCTCGCTCATTTCTGAAGGGATCTTAGAAAGTTATCCACAAAATTGCAAGGGAGGAGTTAGGAGGCTGGGGTCTTTTAAATAGCACAAGAGATTTCATATAATAGAGATATGCCAAAGAGAGTATTTCAGCCGAAGAAGATAAAGCGGGCCCGAAAACACGGGTATCGAGCGAGGACTAAAACAAGCGGTGGGAAAAAAGTCTTGAAGCGAAGAGCCCTAAAAGGGAGAAAGCGGTTGACAGTTTCTGTGAAGAAGCGAAGTTAGGCAATATTTCTTGAATGCTTCCCCGAAAAAACCTGATTCCCCTTAAAAGCGAGTGGTTAAGGATTCAAAGAACAGGAAGAAGCATTGATACAGAGTCCTTTAGGCTAATTGTTAACCTAGGGGGAGAAGGAGAAGCCAGGGCGGCGTTTATAGTAAGTCGGAAAGTAGACCTTCGGTCAGTTGTAAGGCACCAGGTAAAAAGGCGACTAGCGGAAGCGGTACGGAAAGTGTTACCAGGTTTAGAAGTTGGCGCGGAGGCAGTTTTTCTAGCGAAGCGCAAAGCGTCTCAAGTTACAGAGGAAACGCTAGAAGAGGAAGTAAAGGAAAGCCTAAGAAGGGCGGGAGCATTAAAGGAATGAAAAGATTAATACTTCTGGCGATTCGAGGCTACCAAAGGTACTTGTCGTTTGACACCGGGATTTTAAAATATCTTCTTTTAACAGAGAGAACGTGCCGGTTTACACCTCGGTGTAGTGAGTACACATATGAGGCGGTCGAGCGCTATGGTACAATCAAAGGGCTTTATTTAGGCTTACGACGAGTTCTCCGTTGTCATCCAGGAAGTAAAGTTAAGTACGATCCGGTACCAAATGGGTGAAATCTTTTTACAAATAGTTCTAGCAATTTATAACTCGATTGGAGTTCAAAACGTCGGGATTGCCATTTTAGAATTGGCAATTCTTTCAAGGGTGGTTTTCTACCCGTTTGCTAAACAACAGGCGCATTACGGAAAGAAGATGGCCGAGATCCAGCCACAGATTGCGGCGTTAAAGGAGAAGCATAAAGGGAACAAGCAAGCGATGGCGGCAGCCCAGATGGAGCTTTTTAAACAACACGGAGTGAACCCGGCAGCGGGGTGCTTACCGGCAGTAGTACAGATTGTCGTTCTATTCGGACTTCTGGGGGCGATGAACTCGATTTTGACGATGAAGCTAAACACTGACTTTTTGGTTTGGGATATGGCAAAACCAGATGCTTATAAGGTTTCGGGGTTACCAGTAGCGATACCAGGAGTTTTAGTAATAGTGGCAGCAGTGACTCAGTATATTCAGACGAAGATGATGATGCCGGCGGCGCCTAAGATAAGAAAGGAAGACAAAAAGCCTGAAAAAGAGGAGAAAAAGGAGTTTATGGAAGAGTTTGCGGAAGCACAGTCGTCGATGATGTGGATGTTTCCCCTACTGTTCTTGTTTTTAGGAACCCAGTGGCCGTCTGGGCTAGCTCTTTACTGGGCGGTATCAAGTACCCTAGCAATTATTCAGCAGTATCGGACTGCCGGACTTGGCGGACTGCAATCGCACGTGTTACAATTAAAGCAGTTAACTAGCGGAGGGAAATAGGAATGGCAAAAGCGAAAAAAATTGTGACAACCGCGGCTTCAGCCTCACGGGATCCGGGAGAGGTTTTAGGTGAAGTAACGGAGGAGCTTTTGGGAAAACTCGGGATAACAGCGGGGGTTGAGGTAACGAAAGACGAAGATGTCTATAAAATAACTCTCGAAACTGAAGAGTCGGGACTTCTAATTGGCTACCACGGCGAGACACTATCTTCCCTACAGGTTATCCTGGGACAGTTGGTGTTTAAGAGACTAGGAACGTGGATACGAGTAGTCGTTGAAGTTGGTGACTACCGAGCAAAAAGAGAAGAACAGCTGCGAGCAATGGCTGAGTCATATGCCCAGCAGGCAGTATCGTCTGGAACGCCAGTGTACCTTCCCTACCTCCCCCCGATTGAACGAAGAATAGTGCACATGGCTCTTGCAGATAATCCTCAAGTAGTGAGCGAATCAGAAGGCGAAGGAAGACAGAGACGAGTGGTAGTTAAACCTCGAACGCAATAACCCCGTGATCTGACCGGAATTTGTAAACGCCTTGACATGCAAGGAGAGAGTGCCTACTATAGGGCGGTAATGATCAGAGAGCGTGAGCCATTAGAACAATATCTAGAGCATGAGGCGGCGTGGGCGCGCGATGCTGTTGAAGATGGTTTTTTCCCTCCTCTAATGGTAGAACTGGTTAGCCAACTTCATACTGACATGCGAGCTGATCCAGGAAAATACGCGGCGGGGGCAATTAAATTTATGCATCGCGCATTTGGTAAGGACTTGACACCAGATAAGATCGGCCCAAACGTTAGGCTGAAGGAGCCAAAAATTTACATCGCGAGACTATTGGTAAATCAGGCAGGACGTGGGGTAGGGTTAAGTATTGTCTTTTCCCCAAATGACCCCTTAACGCGAGAGGTAGGCCAGGAACTGTATCCCCGAACATTGGGCCGGATGAGGACGAAAGACAATATTATGCCTTTTGGAGCACTGTGGGCAGATGGTTATTACTTTCAGGGGTTAGCTTATCGAAGGGGTGAGGTGGAGGGAAACGAGGTAAGAGATAGTGGATTCGAAGCCTTTGATGATTTTGATCAAACCTATGCCCATCTCCACACGGACTCGGCTTACTTTTTTAGATTGGCGCCCCCTTATATTACTCGTGAAGCTGCAGTGCGAGCTGCGGAGATTTTGCAGGCAGAGGCTGGTGTGCCCAGCCGACGGATAGGCGTTCGGTGACGTTCTTTTAATCGCGTCTTTTTCTAAAGGGCTAAGCGGTAGCGAAGACGGTCCCAGAAGCTCGGGTGGGGGTTTCTCTCCTCGAGACGGGCCTGATCGGCAGCGAGTTTCTTCTCGAGTTCGGAGACCTCTTTGACTTCCCTAGCCTCCCCTTTTAGGCGAGCGTTTTCAATTTCGAGGTTTTGGATATGGCTATTCATATCGTCGATGGCTTTTTGAGCACGGGAGAGCTCGGTTTTTTTAGCGGCGAGACTAAAAGCGGATGAAGTCCAATTGGCCAGACTAAAGAGACCGGAAACAATTGTCCCTAGGAAGAAAGAGATAAAGCCAACGAGAAAGAGAGGAACGTTTTGCCAAAGGTAGCCTCCGACTTGAACACTTACGGGAGTGATG
>CAZKPQ010000003.1:0-24900 GCA_964554695.1 uncultured Gammaproteobacteria bacterium
TAGCAACCCCCCTCGACGAGTTAATTATTAAGCGCCCTTTGGCTCATGCTTAAAATCTATCTTGTTCGCCACGGTCAGGACCAGGACAATGCTAATAATCTTCTTAATGGACGTCGGGATACCCCCTTAACCGCTACTGGTAAATCCCAAGCAAAAGAAATTGCCTTAAAGATAAAAAACGCCGGTTTGACATTCAACCATATTCTTTCAGGACCCCTAAAACGAACCCATCAAACTGCCAAAATCATCAGTAAATACCTTGGTGGTCCAACCCCGGAAATCGTTGACCTCTTAATCGAGCGAAGTTTCGGTAAATACGACGGCTTAGATAAAAGTAAAATCCTCGAAACCTTTGGTGACAAAGTCTTAGTCACAAAAACTGTCAATTACATCCTGGAGCCCGAAGGTGGTGAAAGTTTTCCCGACCTTCTTGCCCGCGCCCACAAAATAATCGCCTACCTCAACGTCCGCTACCATGACGGTAATCTTCTCATCGCCACGTCCGGCGACATCGGCAAAATGATCTACGCTGCCTATTACCAGCTCCCTTGGCAAGATGTTCTTACCCAGTTTCATTTCGGAAACTCCGAACTCCTCCTAGTTTCACCCGATTCCCCAGCCAGCGAGTCTCACGTTTTTCAAATTACCCAGCACAACAACTAATACCTTCGGCAGTTTAAAGTTTCCCTAAGCTCAAAATTAAGCTATAATTTCCCTTACTGCTGGGATGGCGGAGTGGACAATCGCACCAGACTGTAAATCTGGCGCTCGGAAGGGCTACGTAGGTTCGAATCCTGCTCCCAGCACACTGTCCTAAAAGCTAATGTGTTACTAGTTAGACTTCAGGAACGAACCCTGGATGGTACCTGGCAGGAACCCAAAAGTCAGGCTGCTCAAATCTGCGAAATTATCCCGCTAAAAAGGTCCTCGCCTTTCCACCTTCTTCGTGGTCAGCAAGCCGTCTTCGATAACCAGAGAGAAATTACTATTGGCCTCGTCCGACCAAGTGGTCATCTTTGTCGATCCACGCTCCGCCGGGTCGCCCACTGCCCTAATGGCAACGGACTTATAAACGAAACACAAGTCTTTACCCCCCATATAGTTTATCCTCGGTCACGCCGAAACTTTCGGCTTGTCATAACTCCTCTTGGATAAACCGTAAATCTATTTTCCTAGTTGCTCCCTTCAGAAACCGAGAGTATTTTTCAATTATGAGAACTGGCATTGCCTCCTTTACTCTAGATTACGGTCAATGTCCCCCCTGGCTTTTTGAAAGAATGGTTCGCTTGGGAAGAGTCATCGCCGTTGCCATCATTTCCGAGTTCGGCTCCACCGAGTTTATAAGGCGTCTGGCCGATCCGGTTTGGTTTCAATCTCTTGGCACTCTTATGGCTTTTGACTGGAACGCTTCGGGTCTCACTGTTACTACCACCGCCGCTTTAAAAGAGGCTCTTCGTGGTATTGAAAAAGACGCCGACGTATACATTACCGGTGGCAAGGGCAAAACCAGTCGAAAAACTCCCGATCAAATTCTCTTCTATGCTAATAAGCTCGGCTTTAATCAACAAACCGCCGACTCCCTCGTTTATACCAGTAAAGCCGCCGCTAAGGTTGACTCCGCCCTTGTCCAGGACGGCTTTACTCTCTACCACCACACCTTTATCTTTAACTCTAAAGCCCATTGGTCTGTCGTTCAGCAGGGTATGAACACCGCCCTGGGTCGGGCTCGCCGCTACCATTGGCTCGGCGACAAGGTCACCTCCTTTGTAGAAGAACCCCATTCAGCCATCTCTAGCCAGGGCCGTCTTCCGAAAGTTTTGGATCTAACCGCCAAGCCTAGTGCCAAAACTAAAGAAATTAGCCTTGAGTTAGTCCACGACTCAAAAATTCTCTTTCGAGAGTTAAAGGTTCTGGCCGACAAAAAATCTGGGTTTAGCTTTAAGGCTCTCTCGCTTCCGGGTATCGAGTTTAGTGACCATCCGGTAGCCCATGAGGACTTTCTTTCTCCTCAATTAACTAAGGCTATCGATAAGGCCGTCAAGAAAGCACCTAAAACTTATGAAAGTCTTCTTATGACACCAGGCGTTGGCCCCAAAACCGTTCGCTCCCTTGCTCTCGTCTCGGAAGTAATTTATGGCGCTAAGCCATCCTATGAGGACCCGGCTCGTTATTCCTTCGGCTTTGGCGGAAAAGACGGTACGCCCTACCCAGTCGACCGAAAAACATATGATAAAACTCTAACTATTCTTGAACAGGCTATTAGGAAATCAACTCGAACGTCCCCGACCGAGAAAACTGAGTTTCTAAGAAAGATTGACAAGCTTACCCTTAAATAACTAAGTCCTTCAAGATATCTAGATTCTTCTTGTCAGGCCCTTTTCCGTCAAACCCCGGCGTCTCTATCAGAAAAGGCAAGTCTTTGGTCCTTGGATGATTTAAAAGATTTCGGAAAACTTCTACCCCCACTTTCCCTTCCCCAATGTTCTCGTGTCGATCCCTAAAGGAATTAAACTCATCTTTACTATCGTTTATATGCAAACACTCAATCTTTCCTTTTCCAATTAACCTCTCTGCTAAATCCAAAAACCGTTCAAGTTTCGCCGTTGTTGAAAGATCATACCCCGTTGTATGTAGATGACAGGTATCAAGGCACACCCTTACTCTCGAATCATTAAGGCGCTTAATGATTTCCCCCAATTCTTCAAGACTTCGGCCGATTTTTCTGTTCCCGGCGTTTTCCGCAATTAGAAGCGTTTCTGGTGGAGTACTCTCCAAAACTTCTCTAATGTTTTGAATTAGAGTTCCAAGTGACTCTGTCGGATCACTATCCTTATATGACCCTAAGTGTACAATGCTTCCGGCAATTCCCATCTCTGCGGCCAATTTTAATTCCTCTATTAGAAGCTCCTTAGACCGTCTCCCAATTTCCCCCGCATCGGCTAGATTAACCAAGTAAGTCGCATGAAAGTAAACCGGACCAATCGAGTGTTCTTCTTTTTTCTTTCGGAAAATTCTGATTGCTTCTCTTTCCCATTTCGGTTTACTCCAGTCTCTAGGCGGCGACGAGAAAAACATTGCCGTATTTGCTCCTCGTTCGACTGCCTTATCAATTGCTTTATCAAACCCCCCCTGAATCGATAAAAAAGCCCCCAACTTTCTCACCCTTAGCATGCTATCATAAACCCAAAACCACTCGTGCTACGAACCTTGCTTCATAAACCCACCCTTCTTCTTTTTTTACTAGGCTTTCTTCTTTACCTGCCGTCCCTCTCGGGCCAATTCCTCTGGGACGATGAGGACTTTGTCTATGCTAACCGAAATGTTTTAGAGTTTCGCCTCGACAAATTCTTTGTCGAAGACGCGATCGCTGGCCGCGGCAAAGTAAGTAACTACTTTCGCCCCCTACCTCAGATTGTCTATGCCTCTACAAACCTTCTTTTTCGCCTAAATCCCTTCTGGTTTCATCTCGTAAGTGTCTTCACCCACCTTGCCAGCTCCCTTACTATCTACTACTTTTTGAAACTTCTCCTTCTAAAGTTAGCTCCAAGTTTCAGTCAGTCGCCATCACCACGACGAAACCTAAATCCCCTCCTCGCCCTTCTCAATCTACCATTTCTCGTAGCTCTTCTCTTTCTTGCCCATCCCATCCAAACCGAAACCGTCTCCTACGTTTCGGGACTCTCCGACTCCCTCTTTGTTCTCTTTGGCTCTCTCAGCGTAATAACTTTTCTCCTTCGTGAAGATCGTTTTAACATGCTGCCCCTTTCCACCTTTTTCTTCGTCCTAGCCCTTCTTTCCAAAGAAACCGCCGTCGTTTTTCTACCGCTTCTTATTCTTCTTGCCGTTATTCCTCAAGCGAGCGGTAACTTTCGTCGTCGTCAGGTTTTAATATCCACTTTCAAGCTTCTTATCCCCTACCTAACTACTACCTTAATCTATCTCTGGTATCACTTTTCCGTAATTAATCGCCTAGACGTTGCCGCTACCTGGAAAAGCTTCCAACCCCTTTATGCTTCCTCCCTACCAGTCCGGCTGCTGACTTTTATCCAAAATCTGTTTCTTTATGTCTCCCTCATCCTTTTCCCTAAAGATCTCCACATGGAACGAGATCTTACAGTCTCTATCCAAACCCAGCTGATGAACCCCTACCTTTTTATCTTCCTCTTTGTCATTTTCCTTCTAGTCTTTCTTCTCTATCACCTCCGACAACAACCTAACCTTAAACTCCTTCTCTTCTTTGCTTTAGCTTTCTTTATTACACTTGTTCCTTACTCTGGTATTGTTCTTATAAACGGTATTTTCTACGAACATTTTCTCTATCTTCCCCTCGTTTTCTTCTTTGCCTTCTTCCTTACTCTTCTACTTCCCCTTCTTTCTAGACACTCGGTCCTCGCCGCTACCCTTCTTATCGCCATTTTTATTACCCTTGGGACAAGAAACATTATTCGTCAGCTCGACTGGACTAATCCCATTCGTTTCTATACCCAGACCCTTGTTTTTGTTCCCCAAAGTATTCGTGCCCGAAATGGTCTTGGTATGGCTTTTGCCGACGAGAATCGCCACCCTGAAGCCATAAAAGAGTATAAAAAAGCACTTAGCCTTGACCCGACCGTCCCCCATCTTTACCACAATCTTGGCAATTCATATGAAGCTCTTGGCAATTTCGAAGCCGCCGAAAACTCTTATCTTTTGGCTCTTAAAGCCAGTCCCCAATTTGTCTTTTCCAGAAATGCTCTTATTCGTCTTTACAAAAGGACCAACCAGTCAGAGAAGCTAAAACTATTTATTCCTACATCCGATTAATTTTTAGTTTTCCGAAGCTTTCGAGCTAGTTCCTGGGCTTCTTTTAGAAGTTCCCTCGTTTCCAAAATTCCCTTTTCCCAGAACTTCGGCTCAGTTATATTAATTCCCAAATTCAGAAAAATTTTCTTTGGCGAGTCAGACGTCCCCGCCGATAAAAATTCTTTTACCTTACTGATTGCCTTTCGGTCTTCCCGCACCAACCCCTGAAGAGATTTGGAGATTAAAAGCCCTGACGCGTAAGAATAGACATAGAAAAAATTCCTGATGTGTGACCAATAAACCCACCAGTTCTCCGATCCCTCTGACTGTTCCACGAACTCACCCATGTATGTAGCCATATGTTTTTGGAACAACTTTCCAATCTCATCTTTTGATAAATATCCCTTTTCCCGAATTTCCTTATGAAGCTCCTGCTCAAATCGATAACAGGCAACTTGCCTAAAAATTGTCGCCACATCATCATCAAGCTTCATCATTAAAAGCGATAGCCTTGTCTCGTCATCAGCTTCTCTAGCTAATCGCTCAAACACAAAGTCTTCCATGAATGTGCTGGCCACTTCCGCCGTTGACAACGGGGAATCAAAATTTAACGCGTTCTGTTTTGCTCTCATCAGCTCATTATTAATCGCGTGTCCAAACTCATGAGCAATTGTCGTTACATCCGCTAGCTTATCTGTGTGATTAAGAAGTACGTATGTTGGCGCTGTTAGAAGGTCTTTTGCACAAAATGCCCCTCCACGTTTACCCTTATTAGGGAACACATCCACTTGCCCATTAGTGTTTAGTCTCTCAAATATCTCTCGAAATTCTCCGTCCAGTTCCCCAAAAACACTTCCAACTAACTCATACGCTTCATCGTACGAATATTTCTTCTTATCAATCTTACCGTACGGAACGACCCGATCATGATATCTAAGCTTTGAAACCCCAAATAGCTCTGCCTTAAGTCTATAAAAATCAGCCGAAACGCCATTATTTCTTGATACCGCCTCTACCATCGCATCAACTACCTCGGAGTCGATGTCGTCGCCCAAATGCCGCCCCAAATCAGGTCTACTAAGTCCCCGAAGTTCGTCATTAACCTTGTGATCATTTACTACCGCATTAACCTCTGCCTCCGCTACATCTGCGTGCTTTTTCAGAATCTCATTAAAGACCTCTACTGCTCGATCCCGAACCCGCCTGTTTTGACTCCGGTATAAACTCTGGATCTTAGCAAAACTTTCCTTTTTCTTCTTGCCGTCCTCGCCGAGAACTTCCCCTTCTTCTTTAGCCAAAAAAGAGCTAACCATTTGTACCCAGTTACCATAAGCTGGTCCGGCTTTAAGGGTCAGAATCTTTTCCTCAGGCTCAGTCAATCGGTACTTAGCCGTTACGAAC
The DNA here is from genome assembly GCA_964554695.1 of uncultured Gammaproteobacteria bacterium. Lineage (GTDB taxonomy): Bacteria > Patescibacteriota > Microgenomatia > JAMCZE01 > JAMCZE01 > CAZKPQ01. The sequence continues at coordinate 6,184 of CAZKPQ010000003.1, forward strand.
AATCGCTCAAGGTAATGCCGATATGGCAAAAGCTCTCGGGCGGCCAGAAACTTTTTTTGCGTTTCTTCAGGAATCTTTCCCAAACGAAGGTAAAAAAACTGGATCTCGTTACTAATTCGGTTTCCAAAATCGTCTATCTTTTGGGATTTCGCCTTAAGAGTGGGATTATCCTCCTCTAGGCTTTGTCGGAGTCCAAAGTAGTACCCAATATTTCCATACACTCCGTACTTCCTATTCCACTCCTCATACTCGTCTAATGCCTCCCGAAGTACCGGTGCATTAGTTAAGTAGTCGTTTCTGTCCTTCCACTTATTAATGAACTTGTAGCTTGCTTCCTCAACCTCTCTTTTCTCCTCTTCTATTTTTGGGTCAGCGTCGCTTTGGAATAGTGGCGTCAGGTCCCAAACGGTTTTCATCTTCCCTTTCATCGACATATTCTATCACTCCAGCTACCCCATTCGAATTTCCCAGATTCTCGTGGTAGAATTCCCTGCTAATTATATGCCCACCCGTAAACGCCACAAAGAAACTACTCCTGGGATTCATATAATGACCCAGGCTACAAAAACTCGCCTAGAGGAAGAGCTATCTGCACTGCGTGAAAAATTAGCAGATGCCGGACAGCGCATCGGGGAGGCAGGAGAAGGGGGAGCTTGGCACGAAAATTCGGCCTTTGAATTAGCCCACGCTGACCACCATCAACTCGCCCACCAAATTTTACGGATTACGGAAGTTCTTAAATCCCCTAAGATTATTCAACCAAACCCTAGAACTGATCATATTGATATCGGCCACGAGGTCCACCTCCAACTTGACGATGAGCGGGAAGCTTACACCATACTCGGCCCCCACGATTCGGATCCATCAAGGGGCCGAATCTCATTCAATGCCCCCCTCGGTAAGGCACTTCTGGGGAGACAGCCTGGCGAAACTATCATTTGCCCGGGAGATCCACCTAGGCGAGCTATGATTACAAACTTCGGCCCCGGAAAGTTCTAGATACTAGGTTTTACCGCACTCTCAAAGGCTAGCCACACCTCGTCTAACGTCTTTTCCAACTCTCCTCGTGAATTGGCAATAGCCACCCTTCGTCCCGGTAATTCACTTGCCTTCACTAGCCTCAAAAACTCCCTTTGTGCCGCAGAGATAAAGGAGAAATCCTCCTCAGAAATCTTTTCCTGTCGTTCTTCAACCAATCTCCGCCTTATTTCATCCTCTTCAGTATGCAAAACGATCGTTAGATCTGGTTTACCAATTGGAGAAAGCGCCGTCGATACCCACTTCAAAAACTCCTCTCGTTGCCCATAAGATCTTACAAGTCGTAAAATCTGATAAACGAAAAAGGTTTCCGGCCCTCGATCTGTAATTAGTATCCGACTCTCTCCTGGGTTGGGTAAATTTAGCCCTTCAAATTTAGCAGCAAAATCAGAGATTAATAAGGCAGTCTCCGCGATCGGCATGGGCTCGCCCGCGCCTAGCCGTACAAAAGTCTTCCGATTTATCAGATCTCGCAAAGTGTCACCCGCTTCGGTTGCCGAAAACTCCGGAAAGTCAACTGTGGCCACCCCGGGTAAAGCGCTAAGTCGCTCCCTCAGCCTCCTTACAACACCGGTTTTTCCCACCGCATCTGTCCCCTCAATATTGGCCCAAAACTTAATGCCCATGCGCTCCCGAAGAGTTGTCATGCATATATTATAGGATATTTATTCCCTTTTTCCAAGCACTCATGATATACTCACATTACTGATGGCGGACAAGAAAATCGTTCAAAAAATAGTCCTGGCGGGAGTCGTAATTGACAGTGGTAAAATCCTTATCTTGCAACGCAATTCCGACGAGACTGTTTTCCCAAATCTGTGGGAACTCCCAAGCGGCAAACGCGAGCCCCTGGAAAAGTCGACCCAAACCCTGGTTCGCGAGTTAAAAGAAGAAGCTGGCCTAGATATCGAGCCTATTATGCCAATCTCCGTCTTCGACTACTCAGTCGAAAAGCCAGACGAAGTCCGCGACTCAACTCAGATAAATTTTCTAGTTAAGTCAAACTCCGCCCCGACCGTTTCCTTAAGTTCCGAACACCAAAACTTTGCCTGGATCACCGACGATCAAATCGAAAGCTATGAGATTTCCCCAGAAACCAAAAAGGTCATTCATCAGGCATTTAATCTTGCTAAAACTCTAGGGCTCTAACAGCCAATGAAGGTTCTTTTTGACTTTTCTCGCGACAATTTCACTCACCGCTATCGGTTCCTCGAGTTGGTTAGAAATACCATCCTAAATTCGGGCAACTCTCTTGTAACCGACCTCATAGAGGAAACAAAAACCTTCGGCAACCAACTCCCCAAAAACGTCTACGAGAAACTCACCCACGGAATCTCCGACTCCGACTGCGTTATCATTGAAGGAACAAAGGTAAGTCTCAGCCTGGGCTATATCCTCACTAAAGCCACTGAAAGCGGAAAGCCCGTTCTATTTCTTTCCGATTCAAAAGAAAATAATCACCAAAGCCGTTTTGTTCAGTCCATCAAAACTAAACTACTTACTTCCGCTTCTTACTCGACTCCAACTGAGTTAAGAAGCGTCGTAAAGAAATTTCTCGAAGAGAACGCCTTTATTAAAACTCGCTTCAATCTCGTCCTTCCGATCCGACTTGACAGTTTTGTGAAGCTAGAGAGTAGTCGCCTGGGAATTTCAAAGACCGCCTATATCATCGGTCTAATTCAACAGGAGATCGATCGAAAAAGGTAAACTATCTCCTCCCGTCTAAGCGACTTGCTATCTCCAGAAGTCCGATTATCGCTAACTCTCGTTCAACCTCCCCTTCGTCTGATCCATGTACAATATCCGGTAGATACGGTACAGCAAGCTCGCTCTTTAGCTTCAAAATCATTGGTGTAAGATCTCTCCTAACCTCCCTCTTAACTACACTAGCTCCCGGACTCCCCAGCAGTAGGTGTGCTTCTATGGGACCAGAAGTCATGCCAGCGTAGTAGTCATCGGCCCACTCAAACGACGCCACATTTCCCCACATTACTCTAGCCTGTCTCTCAGTTAACGTTAATTCGGCAGAAGCCAAGATTCTCCCGGCTGTATGTCTGCCTAAAACTTGTCTTATAATTGCCTTTTCTTTCCTCGAAAGACAAGCAGCCCGGGATTCCGGCTTAAGTATCAATAAGGAAAGCGGTTGATCTTCAAGTTCTCGCATATCCTTTAAACCTTATACTCCTTAATCAACCGTCGAATCGTTTCTGCATAAAACCGGAGGACTTTTCGATAGGCCTGATTAGTCTTAACATCAATCGGTAACTTTACCGTTTGCTCAAAAAACGCCTCAGCAATAGGGAAATCCCCTTTTTTGTAATTCACCTTTCCTTTATAAGTTGGATAAAGAAGAGACGGGTCTTGAAATAGCTTCAAAAGATTTAGGGGGCAAGTGGATCCGGGCAAATCAGCATCGACTACCCCCGCCTGAATCAGTTTTTCACAAAACTCCTTGGCGGTTAAGTTGATCGTCCCCGGCCGAATAGTAATCGTGTATGCATACCAACTAGCTTCAACCCCCACTCGCTTTTCGGGTGTTTTTATCTCTGGAATATCCTTCAATAAATCGGTTAAGTAGTCTGCGTTGGCAACTTTGGCCTCATGCCACTCACCAAGTTGCGACAATCCTTCATTTGCAATCGTTATTGCTAAAGGATGAGCACGAAGTTTTAATCCAAAACCCGTCACTGCGTAATCGTAATAGGGAGAATCCTTTGCAATCTCCTGTTTACAGCGTTTGTTATAGTGCCCGAGAAGGAGAGCTCTTTCATAAACCTCTCTGTCGTTCGTAACGAGAATACCCCCCTCTCCTCCGGTAACAATCTTCTGCCCCTGAAGACTAAAAGCCCCCACATCGCCAAAAGTACCTACGGGTTTTCCTTTAAATCTTGCCCCATGAGCATGTGAGCAATCTTCAATTAACTTAAGCCCAAACTTCTTACAAATCCTAACAATCTTATCCATCTCACAGGGACTTCCCCACATATGAGTAACAATTACTGCCTTCGTCCGCTTACTTATAAGACCTGGAATTTTATCAGGATCAATATTGCCATCATCACGGGCGTCACAGAGAACAGGCACTGCTCCTGTCTGAAATATTGGCGTCACCGTAGCAAAAAATGTGTAGGCCGGGCAAATAACCTCATCTCCCGGCTGAAGACCAATCCCAACCATCGCCGAATGGATAGCGGCTGTACCAGAGCTCGTTAAAAGCGCAAACTTGCTTCCATTTAATTCCCGAAAGCGATCCTCAAACTTCTCGAATATTCCCGATCGATCGTAAATAGAAATCTCTCCAGCCTCAAGCTGGCTCATAACCGCTTTCTTAACTCGGCTATTTATTGGTGGCCAAATATGTTTGTACATTCGCATTTTGCTGAATTGCCGACCGCTCAGCTTCTTGGTAGCAACGATCAATAACTTTCATATTTTCCCATTGGCTCTCGATTACATCCGAAAATCCGAGGCCAGTTTTAACTCGATCAATGAAAAAATCATACTGTCGATCTAGTGCCTGGCTATCGTCTGGAACACTTACCTCCTGATGGGTATTACCATCAAGATCCTTAAGAGCCATCGCTCGCTTACTCCCCCAAATATGACCGTTCGAACCACTTACCAGATACTCCTCCAGCTTCCCACCGGACGATCGCGAGAGCTCGATTGAGCCATGCAGCCCATTCTTATAACTAAAAGCGATTGTCGCTGAGTCTTCGGCATATTCCCCGACACCCGCTACCGCCTTAGCCGATACCGAAGCAAATACCCTATCTGGGCTACCAAACCACCAGGTAAGCTGATCAATTATGTGATAACCCATATCAAGAATGCACCCTCCTCCAGCCAGACTTTTATTGCCCCGCCAACCCTCATGCGGGCGATGAATATTTAACCGGTAGCGAGCACTAAAATGGTAGATTTGCCCCAACTCCGGTAGTCGTTTATAGGCCTCTTCATAAACCGGACTATATCTCCGCTGTGTACAAATAAATGCTAGTTGGACGAATCTGGAATCCCTGATATATTCCTCCGCCTCAAAAAGGTTTCTTGCCAGGGGTTTTTCTTTAACAAATGGTATCCCCCGATCAAGAAGAGCCCTTATAATCTCGGGGTATTTATCGTGTGGAACTGCTACCACCGCAAAGTCAGGTTTAAGTCCTAAAAGTTGTCCCAAGTTATCAGTTACTAATACCTCCGGCTCCCTCGTAGGAAAATTGTCTGCGAATTGCTTCACCACTGCCCGGTTTACATCCAGACACCCTATAATTTGAACATCGTCCCGGCGCATCATCGCTGGAACGTGATCCGTCACCGCTTGTCTTCCAAGTCCTATTACTACTGCCTTTAACCTCGTAGAGTTCATTTAATAAATATGCGCATCAAATGCGCATTCATAGTTATTATAGCTTCCTGGGCTTAAAAGTCAAATTGGACTACGGATTTAATCTCTCTAGCCTCATCTGGTTGAAAAAAATCCTCCTAAACCGTATTATTTCGAAGTACGCCGAAGTGGCTCAGTGGCAGAGCGAGTCATTGGTAATGACTAGGTCCCGGGTCCGATTCCCGGCTTCGGCTCCAACATCCTTATCCCCGACCATAGGAAACTAAAACCTTCGACGACCACCCTATCACCCAAAGACAGATAACATTGATAATTATCGTTGCCAAAATCGTTACTAGCAGCTTTGCCTTCTCGCTCCACCCTGTTCTCCAAATAAAGAAAGCCGCAACTGCCGAGATCGGCCCTCCCAATATTAGCCCGCCAATAATTACTAGCCACCTCCGCCGCCGCCCAAAAAGCCGGCTAACCTTCTCGTTAAGAGCCGGCTTCTTCTGCCTTCTTCTCATCTTTCCATCGTAGTCTTGATCTCTGTCAAAAACAATTCTTCTCCTTCTTGACACTACGATTCCGCCCTTTTAAACTTAGATAAATACCTATAGGCAGTAACTTTTAATGGTTGCTGCTTTTAATTCAGAAGGTCAGTAGGAAAGGGCAAGGAACTTTTTCCCCAGTCTATCCGAAGATCCGCAAAAGAATCTGCGGATTTTTTTATTTTTAAGGAGGTGACAAAGTATGGCAGGGAAAATTCATAATTCGTCCGAAGTATTCCCTTCGGGGACTAGCTCTCGAGTTGCAAGCAAAACAGCCGAAAGTGTCCAAGGTGCCAAAACTAGACAGCATCTATTAACGATCCGGCCTCAAATCGATTTTAAGGTGCTCCTACTCCACCGAGCTGTACAACAAAAATCTGATGGTCACGATAGGGCACGAAGGGCAAATGGAGGCAAAAGGTAAGAAATTAAGCCACCCTTTATCATTAGGCTAAAATACTTTATACTATTACCATGGCCCAAAAGGACACTACCATCAAACTTGGTCTCGTTTGCTCGGTTTGCGGCAACCGAAACTACGTCACTACTAAAAACAAGCTTGAGAACAAGGATAAGCTCGAGCTTAAGAAGTACTGTCGCCACTGTAAAAAGCACCAACTTCATAAAGAGACCGAGAAGTTAAAATAGTTTGTCTCTATATTTGAAACAAAAACTGCCTCGCCTTGCCCGTCTCCTTCTTCTAGCTCCTCTTCTTGTATTTTTTCTTTACCTCACATCTATCACCTATATTTACACCAATGCCCTTACTAATAACCCTCGCCCCTCAGATGCCATTCTTGTCCTTGGCAGTCGTACCCGGTCAGACCAAAACGGTCGCCTGGCCTACAACCCCTGTCTCTACGCTCGTGTAAAAAAGGGGGTTGAGCTTTACCGCTCAAATCACGCTCAAAAAATTATTGTTTCCGGCGGCTATAACCCAGACGATCATTATGTCGAGGCGGTTGAAATGAAACAAATCGCCAAGGAACTTGGCGTCCCCGAAGAGGACGTCTTAACAGAAGAAAAATCCACTAGTACTTACGAAAATCTTCTCTATTCAAAAACTATTCTCTCCAGAGAGGATCTCAACTCAATTATTTTGGTATCCGAACCGTACCACCTGCCTCGAGCCAGCCTGGTCGCTCGAAAACTCCAAATCCCTTTTACAGTTGCCCCCGCTTCCGATAGTCCTTGTTGGCAAACACTTGGTAGCTTAAATTTCTACCTTTTCCGAGACGCTGCTGCCCTCCTTCTCTACTTCTTTGAAGGTCGACTCTAGCCCCGTCTTTCCACCTTCCCCGACCCTTGTAAGCTCTCGATATATCTTTTTCTCTCCCGTTCTTGGGTAGCCATCTTTTCCGCCTGGGAACTCCCTACCCGCCTCAAGGTCTGCCCAATTATTCCGAGCTCTACCTCTGCCTTTGCCACACTGTCCTTACTATCTACCTCAAGATACTTTCTTACTATTTCGTCAATTCCCGGACGCGTCTTGGTAATTTCCTCTATTCTCCTATCTGGATCCAGAATAAAAAAGTTTTGCTCCCTGAGTCCGTACAGTATCCGATGCCTAACTACCCGTAAGTTCAACTCCTCGAGTCTTGTTGGCCCAAAATTACTGATGCTTTCGGCAGAATACCCCGCCTCTTCTGCGATCTTCTCCACCGCCTCCTTATCGGCTACACCAAAAGCTAGCACCCAGGCCACCAATCGATTTTCAAACTCTATTCCGGTCAGTTGTTTTTTTCTTCCCATCTCTAAATTTCCCTCTTTAACAGTTCCTGTCTCTTTAGCTCCCAAAACTCGCCCCTTCGGCAAAGTTTATTCGTATCGCTTTTATCTTCCAGTATTTCCTCAATAAGTGTTTCCAGAAGTATTGTGTTCTGCGAGCCCTTAACTAGAATTACGTCTCCCTTTTGAATCTCTTCTTTAACCCCTGACAAAAGTTTACTCATCGTCCGAAATTTACGAATCGTCTTATCGTCGGGGAAGTACTTTTCGGTCAGTGGTCCGAAGGTAAAAATAATATCCGCATCCCTTACCGCTTCCTTTGCCGCTTCTTGGTGCTCACTTTCTGACAGTGCCCCAAGCTCTCGCATATCACCTAATACCGCTATTTTTCTTTTTCCCGGATACTTGGCAAGCACCTGGAGAGCCGCTAGTACAGGTTGTTTACTAGCATTATATGAGGAGTCGATAATCGTACTTCCTTTTATTCCTTTAAAAACACTCATCCGTCCGGGAGGGAGTTTAAAGTTTTTTATGAGATTTTCTTTTGCTTCTTGTTCGGAGATGCCAAGGCTTTGTCCTACCGCCACTGCCGCCGCTAGCGTATGCCCATAATCGGTGGTTAAAACATAGCCGGGAATCTCAATTAAAAAAGGTTTGATTTCCCCTTTATTTCCAAATGTAATAACCGACGCCTTAGTTTGGTTCCTAAACCCTACGGAGTTTGGATCATCAGCATTTAAAACTGCCGTCCCCGAGCTAGGCAAGCTGGTAATTAATTTTCCCTTCTCCTTTGCGATAGCCGTCACTAACTCTTCCTTGGTCTTCTGGGGATAGTACTCGGTGTGGACGGGTAAAACATTCAAAAACACCCCCCTAGTCGGCCGTAAAAACCGCAAAAGGTAGCTCATATTCTTAGGTTCTTTAGGACTATCTACTCCCATCTCCGCAACATAAACATCATACTTTTCCCAATTCGTTAAAAGTTTCCACGGTACGCCCACTAAAACCGATAGCCAGTATTTTGTCGAGTAATTATGCTCCTCCCCAAATCCCAGAATATCTAGTGGCAACCCCGTTTCCGAGTTACCACCTGAGCTTTGCTTAACTTTGTACTTGGACGAAAGTACCACCGTTACTGCCTCCCGGCACGAAGACTTCCCCGCTGATCCAGTAATGCCAACAATCTCCCTTGGGGCAATCTTCAGAAGTTGAAGTTTAGCCGCTAAGCGTAGATAAACTAGAAAGATCCGCCCCGCCAGTTCTTTCATAAGTTCGCAACTCTAGCTCGACCCGTGAGTAAATTTGCCGCCAAAAGTAGTCTTTCAGCCGCCATTATTTTATCTTCCCCATTCACCTCAAAATGAACATACTGTTTTACCCATGCCGGCAGTTCCACTTTCTCAAAGTTATCCCTCCACAACTGCCCAGCTTCCTTCAAGAAGTACTCTGTCCTACTAGTGTTCCCTAAAACTAGGAACTTACTAGCCCGCTTTAAATCTAAAATTATCGTTTGCCAAATTTGAAGCTTCGTCATAAAGGAAAAAGTTTCCGGATAATTTCAACAAATCTTTCCCGAGCATCTTTATCTAGGATCTCGTTGCTTTCGTTAATACCAGACCTCAAGTTAATAATCGAATCAAAATAGATCTCCTTTTCTTCTAAATCAAAGCCCCCTCCCCACAAGTTCTCCTTAGCCGACCCGTCGTTGATAAGAGCCTCTTCTTCGTCTACGTGCATTTTGGCCCCTGCCGCCAACACTTTTCGCTCCAAATCAGCGACCACCTTAATGTACGAGCCGATCTCGGAGGCAAGCTCTTGAAGTTTGTCCCGGCCAATGGGCTCCCGGATAATCTCAATCACTACCAAATCATACCAAATTGTTATAATAACCCGAAGAAAGTTAAGGGGCGTCGGTCAGTGGTAGGCCAGGAGACTCCAAATCTCCGAACGAGGGTTCGATTCCTTCCGCCCCTGCCAGGTAATCGAATGCTTCGCCTGGTATAGGTCTCTGCCTTCAGTCCACATGGCTCCTTGCGGCACGATTTCTCTCCCCTTTTCTTCCTTTCCGATGACTATCCGAGAAATTGCCTTTCTCCAGGTTTACTACTTAATCCGAGCTTGAGCAAGAAATTCCTAAAACAATAGTAGAATCGGAACTATGAGTTTTCGTGAAAGAGTTCCGACAGTAGCTATACCTTTTGTCGTCAGCTACCCCCAAGGTATTCCCAGCATCCTCATGGCAAATACCCTCCAAGATGGTCTTGTAACTACCCCGGGCGGAGAGGTTAAGCTAGGTGAGAGGCCACGCCAAGCTGCCAAACGCGAGATCTGGAAGGAAACCGGCTTAGTTGTCAGTCTCCCCGAAATCTTAACCGTTGCCGGTCCAGTCTCCGATATCACCGCCGGTGGGCTTCAAATTTTGGCCCACACCTTTCTCGTTTATTACAAGCCAACTCATGGGATACCTGAAACTAAAGAACCTACTAAGCATTCCCGTTGGGAGTGGGCCCCAATCGCGGAAGTCGACTGGCAGTTAGCCCATCACTGGCTCTTTCCTTTTAGAGTATTTTTTAATGGAGATTGGCTATATCGGGTCGAGAAGCACGGCCAGCGACTACGTCTTACTTCAAAAACGGATCACCCTCTACCGTCCCGTTAAATTCATCTACTTTTGTCTCCACCGCTACTCCATTCTCGAAATAAATGTAACTAGCCGTCGAATCTCCCCCTTCGGTGTAAACCCAGATTTCGCGCTTTTTATCTTTATTCTCCTCCATGAAATTCGGCGCCCCAAGTTGCCTTCCCACTTCTACCGTGGTCTTCCCCACCAGCTTATTTGGTTCTGCCACCTTTCCTTCAAATTTGATGCTTTCAAGAATTTTTTTAGCCGTTTCCAAAACGTCTAAGTTGAAAAGGTCTGCTCGAACCTTTTGGGCTGGGAACAGCATCTCCCAGCTCATCGTCTTAGTTCCCGGCTCAAACATCGACTCTTGACCCTTCCAGGTAAAAATGTACTCTGTTGTCTGTACACCAGCCAACTTAATTGTTTTCCGGGTTGCCTCCCGGTCCGACTCCGCTTTAATATCCGTGTTCCCAGAGCCGTCTTCGACAAAAACCTGCAAGGTAAAGTCTGGTCCCCCACCATATCCTCCACCAAGTTCGTTCTTAGCTCGGTATTTCTCAACAATTGCCTTTGGAGCCACAATAAATGACCCATTCATGTCTAATACTCCCCACTCTGGTGGGTAGTTAAACATTAGACCTGTCTTCTTATCATTAAAGGTTAGCCATTCACCTACTTCTGTTGCCTTCCCCTCATCTTCCACTTCCATCTTTGGAACAACTTTCTCAATTTGTCCTTTAAAGGTGTCTCCTCCACCTAAGAAGTACCCCACCACTAAAACTAAAATCGCCAGAAGAATAAACTGTGGCCGCAAAAATACCTTTATCATTGGTAATCTAGATTAACTTTAACAAACGGAAACGCCATCCCGTCAAGACCCTTAGTATAGAAATCCGATAGCATCCCCGCATAATCCCCCCTGCCGCCTTCAGGCCCAAACACCAGCGTTCGATCAGTATCCCGAGTGTAGTCCTCCAAGTATAACGTCATCCCCGCTGCCCCCAACAGTTCTGAGTTAGAAGTGTCATCATAGTCATAGTTAACTACTTCCAGATACACTACTGGCCCCGTGACATCAGCCTTAAACATCTCTCCATTAATCTCCCAGTTCTCAAACCAACCCTTTTCTTCCCAATCATCATCCGTCGGAAATCGTCTTCGAACAAAGTTAAAGGCTCCTCCACTTCTAAATCCGTCCCCTACTTGAGTCAGGGCAATTAAATCGCCTGGATTTTCGTAGCTATCTCCCGACGCCCCCGTCCTAATCTTTTTAAGCTCCAACTTAACATTTACTTTTTTATCGGGCGACAACACCTCGTGAATTGTGTACACAAAGGCGATATTCCCGCTTCGAACTAGCCTCGTTTTCCCTACCCTTCTTTCAGAAACCCCTCGTAAACCATATTCATCATCTTTCTTCAAAAGAACCGTCATTGTTGAGAGGGGTTGCCATTCGCTTTCTTCATTAGATACCTGACTCATTGCCGATGTGTAAGACGAAATAAGTTCATCTCGTCGACTCCCCGCCTGGAGAAATGCCCCGGGGTTGTTATAAAAAGCCTCAACGCCATTTCTGATACTCCTGGGCGACAGTGTCCCGTAGCCTTTGGATAAGTCTGCGACCGTTACCCATAAAGCAATCTTGTCTTCCAAGTGGTCTTTACGCCGAATAAATATCGGCTTATTTATCCTTATCCAATCCCCGTCTTCCGCCTCCCACCACAGATAATTTGGCCCAAACTGTCCTTCGTACCATCTCCCACTTTTCCCGCCACTCGCAAATTGGATCTCGGCCACGTCATCTCCATCCCCTCCGTCATAGACCCGAATCTTGTCCAAGGTCACCACGATCCATTTCCGCTCTTCTTGCCGGAAGAGGTTAAATAGGCTCGTGTTTGCCTTTAAGGTAATTGGCGTAAACGTATTCAGTCTTGACCCTAAAATTTCTTCTGGGTAAGCCGGTCCAGGCACCAAATCCCCGGACTGACGAGGCAATATATTTTCTCTTGAATTTGATTCCCTCGCCTGCCCCGGCTCATTAAAGATATTTCTTGTCAGCCGGTCCAACGCCGAGTCTGAAGGGGTCGTTAGCTGATCTCTTAAGTTATCATATTGCCCTCTATTTTGGTTTTCAGTGGGCACCGGTTCTTCTTCATATACCGACTCATCGGGTAACGCGTCTGTGCCAGAAGGCACCTCATTCATCTGTGGTCCGTTATCAAAAGCCACCGGTCCGCTAGCCGAGGGTGTCGACTGGCTACCAGCCTCCCCCCCGCTATTCTCAGGGCTATCCGCTTTCTCACCACTAGCCACCCAATCATCACTAGCTAGTGACGGCTTAAATTCGTCCTCCTTTGCTGCCACCACCTTACCATCCGAAATATAGATGTACTTTACTCTGGAATCATCCCCTTCCACAGCGTAGACCAAAATCTCTTTTTTTTGATCTGGGGTGCTAGCTCGATCCAGGGGATCTCCCAGCTTCTCCAAAATCTCTGTCACAGTTTGACCCCGAAGGCTTCCCGTTAAATCAGTCGCCTGCTTTACTCGTGTATCCATCTGTCGGCGAAGTGAAACACCGACCAAAAGAAGAATTACTAATAAGAAAGCCCCCAGTAGGGCAACGGGGGTGGCGTATCCACGCCGGGCAGTTTTCCCCATCACCCCCTAATTACATGACGAGAAAGTTGTTCTTGTCAATAGATAAGCATCCGAGGCTGTTACTTTACTAGCCCCAAAAAGTTCTTCAGTCTCCTAGCCCCCACACACTCCTCCCCACTGACGGCGGCTAAATAAATTGCCGCCATTCGTAGCCTATCAACCGCCAGATATATTTCTGCCCCAGCCTGGTTACCTAATGCCTCAGTCACAACTTCTACCGGGTCTAGTTGGGTCGCACCTAAAATCTTTTGGGCAAGCATCAGGCGTCCATCACCTTCAAAGTCAATCCCCCCTGAGTTATTACTCAAACCATCGTTACCTTGCTCGTATCGGCCAACCGACGCTAAAAACAGGCTAATTACCGCACCAATCGCTGCTGCCTCGCTTGGGTCTTGCAAGTAGTCACGGGCAGCCTCCTCGTAACTCCTCTTTCCAAACTCCTGAACATCCTCAGCATTGCCCTCGCCTAACGCCGCCGCTGCCGCAATGCGAAGCCTAATTAAAACGTCGCCTTCTTTTTCTACTTCCCACCAATCGTTAAGGGACTCCGCCAAAAGCCCGCCCGTTGAAATCCGTTCGCCTCTCAAAGCCACCGCCGCTACTAACTCGCCAAGGGAAGGCAGGATCTTTCCCGCCCATAATTTCCCACTCATTTCCGAGGTTGCCTCTACTCGCCCGCTTTCTCGAGCTTCCCAGCCTCGAATCACACCCTGTAAATTCTCTAGGTTATTATTCATACAGTTTTAATGACCAGCTTTTAGAGGAAGCCACCGAGCATATTTTACAATTTTTACAACCTGTACTCCCCCCTCTTTAGCAGCTTCAAGTACAATTCTAGCTACTCCCATATCCCCAATCTTGGTCGGTATTCCCACAATCCTTCCGAATTGCCCTAAGAGTTTTTCTTGGAGAACCGCATTCACTTGGTGAACTAGAGGGTTAAGCTCCCCACTTTGTAAGAGCCGTACCATATTAACGTACCCCTGAACAAAAGCTTGTTGACCAGCCTCTCCTGGAGTGTCATAAACTGCCAACACATCTGCAAAGTCGCTTAAAAGTCTCGCCACCTGGCCATCTCTGGTTACCTCAACCGCCGGATAACCCATCGATCCCGAGCCAATAGGCACCAACCTATTCGCAAGCGGCACTCCTAATCGATCTTGCTCATGCGAAATTACCTCCATAATCCCCGGTAACGCTTCTATTACAGCCCTCGATGCCCGTTCGCTAATGATCCGTGTCCCCCCTTTATGAGTAATGGTCCACAAGTCGCCATCACCTACATCTAATTGCTGTGCCCTTCGAAGAACTTCTTCCAACCTCTTCTCAGCATCCGGAACCACCATTATTGACCCCCTTCCGTTCAGGGTTCTTTGTTCGGTGAGTCCGTGGCTAAAATCCTGCACCTGTTGAACTATTCTTTCCGAGTCAAGAGCCTGGCTTTGTGTATTGAAGGCGTCCGTTGCCATCCAGATAGCATCTCGCCACGATGGCCGAAGATCCGTGAGCGGCCCTTGAATAACTACACTATTTCGCCGGCCTTCCACGACCGGACCAGGTAAGGATAGGTCGGCTAGTCCCCTCTGAATACCTACGTAAATCGCCACAAGTTCATCCATCGACTTACTAGGCAAAGGGGGTAATCTCCTTACTAATTCTTTTCTCGTAAGATTATCGTCGAGCGGGAAAATCTCCGGGTTAAGATCACGTGTCCAGTCAGGACTCGCACTAAAGCTCGAGCCCCTGTTTAAGTAGTAGTAAATACCTCCTAGTGTCCCAATAAGGGCTAATACGGCTAACACCGCACCTCCGGTCGGCCGGCCCCCACTCTGGTCCAATTGAAAGTCAATTCCGGTCGCTACCTCGTTCAAAACTCGGAATTGCTCTGAATCATACCCTAACTCCCTTGCTAGCTGTTCTTCTGTAACAGCTGGCTGATTTGCCGCCTGATCCACCCGGCTTTTCGCATACTGAGCAGCCTTAGGTACCAGTGAAAGTAATTCTCGCCTAGTTGGCCACATAGAATGAGTATCTTACTATAGGCCGGCACTCTTTTCAACTCGAAACTGGTAGGGTCTATCTCCCCCCGAAGTACTTATATACTACGCCTGAAATCCTGGCCATCCTCTCTGCCGCTGCTCCAGGTAGGTTACTTTCAGACATTAAAACGATTAGATAGTCTCCCTGGGGAGAAAACACGATTCCGGCATCATGTTTTACCCATTCTAACTCTCCCGTCTTATGAGCTAACTTCGTATTACCTGGAAGATACTTCGGGATTACCTCCTTTTTTTCTTGCTCTAACAACAGCCCTACCATCTCTGCCGACGCCGACGCTGACACTATCTTCCCTTCGTGTAGCTTCTCCAAAAAGTTCGCCACATCCTCCGGCGTTGTCTCTGCTTCGTCCCCGCCCACGCTCGTGTTCGAAAGTCCGAGTTCTTCTGTCATCGTTCGTACTTTTTCGATCCCTATCTCCTTAACGAGCATCATCGCCGCATAGTTGTGCGAGATAGCAATCATCTGCCGAGTTGCCGACTTAACAGTCAAATTAACACTTCCCGAAGTCAGCTCCGCTTCGCTTGTTGGAATCCCAAAAAAACTATTTAGAGAAGAGATACTCGCCGAAAGCTTCTTATCAGGATCTAGTCCACCCCTCTCAATTTCCTTAAAAACTGCTGCCATTACCCACAATTTATAAAGACTTGCCGACAGATATTTTCTATCCCCATTTCGCCGATATTCTTCACCTGTTTTAAAGTTCTTAATGATTGCCGAGTATGTTCCCGTCGTTCCGGCTAAACTTTTCTCCACTTCTTCTCCCAGCCTCGTCATCTTCTGTGTTTTAACATCTACCTTGCTTACCCCGGCTACCTTTCCGGTCACTATTCTTCCTTGAAAAGCTAGGTAGCCAACCCCAAGGGCAATTCCAATTGCCAAGCCCCCCAACACGTAGGCTATTTCGCCTCTTTTCCTACCCGAAACTTCCATCAGATGATTCTAGCAAACGATTGATAGCTAAAAACACCCATGACTTACCAAATCTTTACCCTTCCCATCCCAAACTCTCACCCCATAGCCGTAAGCTTCTGCTTAACAAGAAGGGTAATTCTATGACTGCAGATGATGATGCCATTGCTGCCCGACAAGCCGCCGAACAGGCCCAAGGGGAGGCCGACGCCGCCGAAGAGGAGCGTCGCCGTCAACAAGATGAAGCCGACAGAGCATCAGATGCTGCTGATCGAGCCGAGGAAGCCGCCGCGCGCGGTGAAGAGGCAGCTACTGAAGCGGCTGAGGCCGCTAGCGAAGCCGAAGAGCAAACTGGATAGCCAGTCTTTCTAAACCCTTACCAATTCTTCACCCTCACTCATACGATCCACCACTAAAATTAGCTTATGAAAAATAATAACCACCCTTCTAAAGATGTCCTCGGCAAAGTTATTGCCGGTACTGCCGTCGGTCTAGCTGCTGGCGCAGCCGCCGTTGCTCTCTCTGACAAGAAGACTCGAACAAACCTCGGTAAGAAGCTGAAAAACCTTGCCGAAAAAGCGCAAGAAGGACTAAATAACGTCGAGTCTACCATTGCTTCGAGTAGTCGTCGCTCATCTGGTAAAGCCCGCGGCTAAGCAAACTTACCAAGGCAGGACCCTTCTCCTTCAGTCCGCGACACAATATAAAATACCCCCAATTAACCCCACGCTTGGTCTTCCATCTTGACAATATCTAGCACTCGTGGTATGTTAGTGCTAACTCCGCAGCCTGAGAAACTGTCCAAGATTCTCCGCGGAGTTTTTTAAAAAATGGACATGCGCTACGAGCCGCCAGACGAGTCAGGCAACCCCCTAGAAAAGTACACTATCAACCTAACCGCCCGTGCTCGCGAAGGTAAACTCGATCCAATCATTGGCCGCGACGAAGCAATTCGTCGGGTTATTCAGATCCTCTCTCGCCGCACTAAAAACAACCCCGTTCTTCTCGGTGACCCTGGCGTCGGTAAAACTGCCATTGTCGAAGGTCTCGCTCAAAGAATCATCGCTGGCGATGTCCCCGACACCCTTAAAAACCGAGAACTTATCTCTCTTGACCTTGCTGGACTTCTTGCCGGAGCCTCCTACCGAGGAGAATTTGAAAAGCGAATAAAAACAGTCCTCGAAACAGTTGAAAAATCAGAGGGTAAATATGTTCTTTTTATTGACGAACTCCACACCATTGTTGGAGCGGGTGCGGCCGAAGGCGCTGTCGACGCCGGGAATATTCTAAAGCCAGCCTTAGCTCGTGGCAGCCTCCACGCGATTGGAGCTACCACTGTTCGTGAATACCGCCAGTACATCGAGAAGGATCCCGCCCTTGAACGCCGGTTTCAACCAGTTTTTCTAGAAGAACCGACACCCGAAGACGCCCTCGCAATCCTCAGAGGCATTAAAGAAAAATATGAAGCCCATCACGGCATCAAAATCTCTGACGATGCCCTAATTTCCGCTGTCAATTTGTCGGTTCGCTACGTTTCCGATCGCTTCCTCCCGGATAAAGCAATCGACCTTATTGACGAAGCCGCCGCTGCCGCCAAAATCGAAATCGAGTCCATGCCGACCGAACTTGATACCTTGAAACGCCGCCTAACCCAGCTTGATATCGAAGCCGCCGCTTTAAAAAGAGAAAAAGGCGTCGACGAGCGAAAAAAAGCTATTGAGAACGAGCGCCAGGCTCTACAAGAAAAATCTGCCGATCTTTCTAAAAAATGGCTTCGAGAAAAGGACATTATCAGCAAGCTTTCCAAGTACCGTGTCGATCTTGATAAGCTTCGCGCCGAGGCCGAAATTGCCGAACGAGAAGTCCTTCTCGAGAAGGCCGCTGAACTAAAATACGGTAAGATCCCGGAAGTTGAGAAAAAAATTAAAGAACTTGAAAAGGAGTGGTCGGCCATACCCCAAACCGATCGCCTTCTTCAGGAAGAAGTCACCGCCGACGATATCGCCACTGTCGTTTCCCGTTGGACTGGCATTCCGGTTGCTCGCCTCCTGACCACTGAAACCGATAAGTACACTAAGCTCGAGGTCGAGCTTCGCGCGAGAGTCGTCGGCCAAGACCACGCCCTCAGAAAAATAGCTAACGCCATTCGCCGTTCCCGTGCTGGCCTTTCGGAGGAAAATCGCCCCATCGGTTCCTTCCTCTTTCTGGGTCCAACCGGGGTAGGTAAAACAGAAACTGCCAAAACCCTCGCTTTTGCTCTTTTTAACGACGAAAAAGCTCTTATTAGAATCGATCTTTCCGAGTACCAGGAAGCTCATACTGTAGCCCGCCTTATTGGCGCGCCCCCTGGCTACGTTGGCTTTGAGGAAGGCGGTCAACTAACCGAGGCCGTTCGCCGTCGTCCCTATTCCGTCATTCTTTTTGACGAAGTTGAGAAGGCTAACCCTCAAATCTTCAATGTCTTTCTCCAAATTCTCGACGACGGCCGCTTAACCGATGGCCGCGGTCGAATCGTCAACTTTAAAAACACTATTATCATCCTCACTTCCAACTTGGGAAGTGATACTTTTGCTAACGAAGCTTCCTTCGAGAAAAAAGAGGCTGATGTCTTCGAAGTTGTTCACCGCTTCTTCCGTCCCGAGTTTCTGAACCGCCTCGATTCCTTAGTTGTCTTCCATCCAATCGATAAGGAAATGATCGCCCAAATTGTTAAGCTTCAACTCTCTCTCCTCGATAAACGGTTAGCAAAGCAAGCTCTTAAACTGGAGGTAACTAAAAAGGCCGAGGAATATCTAAGTCGCGTTGGCTTCGACCCTCAGTTT
>CAZKPQ010000004.1:0-21707 GCA_964554695.1 uncultured Gammaproteobacteria bacterium
CTACCTAACGGCCAAACCACCCTACCACCAAAATCGAACACTTCTCTCCCCTGCCGAGTGAAACGAAGGATTGGCCCAACAATGTCACCACTAGTATCTGCGAGATTTTTTACCTGGTCAAAATTGATGTCTAAATCGGGGTTGAGAAGAAGAAAGCTATCCCCCCCAAGCTCAATCCCTCTTTTTATTCCCTGATTTACCGCGGCCGCGAAGCCTAAGTTTTGAGAATTATCAATCGTTATGACCTTTTGATTACCGATATGGTTAACAAGTCCGGGCGTTCTATTGTTGACGACGATAAATTTAATGTCTTTGGAGTCACTGACTAGCTCCCTAATAATCTTGGATGTTCTCTCGCTTGCTAGGTAGTTGACGAAGATAGCAACCGTCATGTTGTCTAGTCTTAAAGTAAGCTTAAGTAGACTTCCTCTATTTTCCTTGAGATTATTTCAGAGTCAAATTTTCTTGCATGCAAAAATGCCTTAGTGCCATATTCTTTCCTCAGTTCCGGATGAAGAATGAATTTTTTAATTAGTTCGCTAATTGAATAAAAATCTCCTGGATTAGCCAATAACGCTGCCTCTTGAACATTTTCTGGAATAGATCCACTAAAAGTCGTCACTATGGGCAAGCCAGCTGCCTGAGCTTCCATGAGAACTGTACCGAACTGTTCCTGATAGGTAGGGGTAGCACGACTCGGGGCAATGAAAATATCGGCTCTCTCGTACTCCTTGTGAATAATGTTATAGGGGACTTCCTTGACAGTAAAATGCTGCTGAAGACCTAGTCTTCTGATAAGACGAAGGATTTTCTCTTTCTGTGTCCCATTACCAATCATCGAAAAGTTTAGGTTAAATGTTGACAATCTTGAGTCGGACAGAAGTCTCTTTGCCGCGTACACGACTTCGTAGATACCTTTATAGAACTCAAGACGGCCAACAAAAAGAATATTTAAGCCGCTTTTTTCAACCCATCGTCGACTTTTAGGTTTGAAGCGATTAATATCTATTCCGGGGGGTATAACGGCTACTTTTCTCTCATCAAGCCCTTCTAGTAGTAAAGTTTCCTTTGATCTCTTCGATACTGCAATAAAGTAATCTACATTATTCATGGCATCACGCTTGAATCTTTTTCGTCCCCAAATGCTTTCGTTATTAAAGGGTATATTCTCATAGATAGTTGCTACGATTCTTTTTACGTAACCGCGTCTTTTAGCCACTACACACTGGTGTGTAAAGTTGTAATAAGTGTCTGAGCAGTGAGCTATGTCGTAGCCTTTTAATTTGTACTCAAGACCGATGAGCCAGTGTGCGTCAATGAATATTCGGTTAAGGATTGGCATTTTCAGTCGTGAAAATGGCCCAAAGTTGATATCGAGCGGGCACGGAAGCTTAAGAACTTCAAATGGTAGCTCGCTGTGTATAGGGTTACTTGAACAGAAAGCTGTCAACGAATGCTTTCTGACTAGTGGAAAAAACATTTGGCCTTCGTATTGATTCAGGAATGCTCCTCGAACAATTGCTATCTTCATATGTTCTTCAGTGCTGACTGCAATATTGATAGATCGTAAACGATTTTAAACAAAACAAATTGGGGATAGTCAAATCTAGTCCCAATAAAAATCCCCTTGATGAAGGAGGCCACAGGGAAGTAGTTTGCTATTAAGGTTATTTTACTGTGTCCTGTTAAAAAGCTCTTGCTAGAGCCAATCCATTTTGCCCGCTCCCAGACTTCCTTAAGACTACTTGGGTTCGAGTGGAAGAACTTTGCATCAACTATTTTGGCCCTCACCCCAATCTTGCGAAACAGTGACTCATCATCCTGATAATCGCCACTAGAATCAAAACCTCCTACCTTATGAAACAACTTAGTGTCAATGGCTCTGTAAATCGTTCCGAAGTTTCTTGGATTTGGGACCATATCGTACTTATACCTGTCCGAAAACACCTTTGCCGAGAAGAATCGTCCTATATTCCAGCTTTTGGCCCAGTAATTTTGTGAATTTGCAATATACTCTTCTTTCGAATTAGTTACTAGTGTTTTACCCTCAAATATTGGCCTGGCTAAAAACTCTATGAAATTCTTTTCAAATGTCATGTCTGCGTCTACAAAGACTAAAACTCTCCCTTTGGCTTTTTTGGAACCGAAGTTACGTGCACTTCCTGGTCCACTGTGTTTTCTCGGATAGATTCTTATTAACTTATTGTTTTTGGTAACTATAAACTGCTTAACGATAGAAACTGTTCTATCAGTTGAACCATCGTCAACGACGATAATTTCTATCGATATATTCGCTTGATCTAATAGACTATTTAGGCAATTGACGATTGTCTTCTCTTCGTTGTAGGTTGGTATGATGACAGAAACCTTCCTCTCAATTGACATAGAGGATCGATAGGCTTAGGCTAATATTGGTGCTGTGTGATACGAGATCACCCAAATTAAGTGTCATAACTCTTATTATCTCACTATTAATCGTATTTTTAGTTTACCCGATCAATTTTGAAGCCTATGCAACAACTTATCCTTGGGCCCGCTCTCAGAACGCTCCCCTATTTAGCCAAGATATTAAATTTGCGCCGAGTGACTCGAGTATAGTTTTTGCAGCCTACAGAGATTCCACTGCCTCGGGGTTATTTAGGTCGGTAGATGCAGGTCGTAGTTTTGAGGTCAATTTTGACCTACAATCTGGGCGGGATGTCAACGGAATTGCAATAAGTTATTCAAACGAGGATAAGCTATGTATATCTACTTATGAACAGGGTGTGTTCTGTACCTCGGACGGAGGTATAAACTTTAGTAATGCAGGCTGGCTTAACTCAGGCTTGTCGGGTATTAGAGCTCGATACGTAGCAGTCGATCCTAGAAATGATGAGATCTACTATGCGGGAACTGGGGAAAGTGGAGGAGATGGTGGCATTTATAAAACTACAAATAGCGGAAACAGCTGGTTGAAAATTGGGTCCTCAACCTATGGTGATATTAACAATTTAAATATTGTGGTCAGTCCCCATGATAGTAATACAGTTTTTGCAGGTAGCGACACGGGTCTGTACAAAAGTACCGACGGAGGAAGCAGTTGGTCTACAGTTTTAGCTGGCAATACTAATCCACCCGCCACTTTATTCGATCGGCTGAACGCAAGCGTTGTCTTCACGGGAGTAGTTGGTGGTGGGGTTTATAAATCAACGGACACCGGGGAAAGTTGGGTACCCTTCAATTCGGGTCTGGAAAACTCGACAATTTTTAGAATCAGCCAATCAACGAGCGGTGAAATTTTTGCCTCTCGACATCATTCAAGTGGAGGTATTTGGAAATCAGCCAACGATACGCCAGGATGGGAAAACATAAGTGATCCATCATGGGAAAACAGAAGTATCTGGGGCATGGATATCGGGTCAAATAGGATACTCGTTAGTGTAGAAAATTACGGGATATTCTATTATGACCTAGGAGATACCCCTCCCTCAGCAATTCCCAACCCAGTCATCTTCGTTCCTGGGTTTAGTGCTAGCTGGTCATATAAGGGCCTTATTAAAAATCAACCAACTACATATAAGGATTGGATCCTTTTCCCTGTCCTTTCTGACTTTGCTTACAACCCATTAATAGAAACCTTGAAAGGTTCTGGCCTTGAGGAGAACAAAAATCTTTTTACTTATGCTTATGATTTTCGAAATTCTATAATTTTTTCGGGTGAAGAACTAAGTACTTTTATTGACAAAGAGGTGCTTCCGAAAAATCCTGGTAAGAAAGTGGACATTGTCGGTCACAGCATGGGTGGCTTAGTGGCAAGACGGTGCTTTGATAGCGTTACGGGATGTAAAGATAAAATCGGCAAGGTTGTAACTGGCGGTTCTCCCCACCTGGGAGCTTTATCGGCATATTTAGCCTGGGAAGGTGGAGTAATTGATGATAAAAATCCAGTTACACGGAATCTTCTTGAAATAACTCTTAGGTCACTTTATCCGGGGAACTTAACGCGTAAAGACATTGTTCAAAAGTACTTGCCAGCTGTCAGAGACTTTCTGCCGATTTTTGATTACATTTCTGGAAAGCCCTATGCTAACATGTCGACTTATGGCAAGAATCCAAATCTTGAATTTAACCCAATCACAGAAGGACTTAGCAACACTACCCTTGCCTATGCAGGTAATGGTCCTCTTACCTACTCTGACTTTATTACTAAGCAGCCAGCTTCGTGGGAGAAAGTCTTAGGTCTTTGGTTAGATGGTAAACCAATTAGCAATTCTAAAGCGGCTGGTGATGGAACAGTTCTTAAAACTAGTGCTGAGATTTTAGGTGGTACGAGTAAGTACTTCGATCTAGAGCACTCAGTACTTCTCGCAAAGGAGGAGCCTCTAAATGAGCTACTAGATTATTTTGAGCTTTCGGGGACACCAGTTGTTAATAAATCTTCTCTACCCGAATCGGTATTGTCCTTTATCCTTAGATCGCCAGCTAATATCACGGTCAAAGACTCGAGTAGTCAGATCGTCGGAACAATTCTCGATGATAAAGTGGTGTTTATTAGAAATCCGAGCAGTCAAATTTATACGATTGAACTTACGGGAACTGATAATGGCCCTTATTCTCTAGACGCAGTATTCACGGGTAAAATAGATGATATAGAAAAAATTGAGGGGAATATTCAAACTGGGCAGGTAAAAGTGCATCAATTTAAGTTTACCGGTAATAGCCAGTCGGCCTTTATTGACATAACTGGCGGGGATTATTATCAAACATTCCTTCGAAGTATCGAGGGAATTACCGACCCCAAAGTTCTCTTTCTAAAACGGGTGGTTGAGATTGCAATGAACGATATAAAAAACAGCAGGGGACGGGGAGCGGCAGTAATTAATCTGGAGACAAGTTATCTTAATTTCGAAGACGTTATTTCGAGCCAGTCTAACGTAGAAACACGACGAAAGTTAGAAGTTGCGAACGAGGCCCTATTTGCCTTGACTACCCAGATGAATAGTCTTTATGGCAAACAGCCACCATCAACGATTGTGAACGCTAATCTTAAGAAGGCCGAGCAACATACTGCCAGACTTGAGAAAAACACTAATCCCTCCCAAACTGAGGCTCTCAATATCTTACGGGCCAAAGAACTACTTCAGAAAACACTGTTTAAGAAGGCAGAAGGTGACAGGTTTGGGACTAGCCTCCTCGCACGAGGCATTGTATTACTTTAATTACTGGTCTCGTTTGTCCACAGAACCCCTTGTGTTTCAATCTGTCTCTCAAAATCGGACTGTGCCATTGATGGGTGGGAGAATCTAGCCAGAAACTTTATCCAGGCAATATAAAATCTACCAAAGGCAGTATTCTCGCATATAAGCCTTGCCCGTCGGAACTGATCCCGAGCAATAGTTGGCTCCACTACAACGTAGACAGGTTTACCATCGTAAGTCGGAGCTAGTTCTGATCTGGCAATAAAACCCCTTCGCGCCATAAGTTAGTGGACCTGGGAGGTGATGATCCTCCTACCTCTTCGATGTGAACGAAGCGCTCTACCGGTGAGCTACAGGTCCATTCGAGTTATAATTATAATCTGGATGAGCACAGTTTTGAAGAAAGCACTTAGAATTGTTTGGGATATTACCGAAAGCTCGGCATACGCCCTTGGAATATTTGTCGTCGTCTACCTATTTCTTTTTCGAACGGGCCAGGTTTATGGGAGTTCTTCCTATCCGACGTGGGAAAACGGCGAGAAGTTTATCACTGATAAGATAAGTTACAGCTTTGGTGAACCAAAGAGGGGGGATTTTGTGGTGGTGGAGTCCCCTACTAATAGAGATCAGGATTTCTTAAAGAGGATTATCGGGCTACCTGGGGAAACAATTCGACTGTCTGAGGGCAAAGTTTACATTGATGGCTTGCTACTGGATGAGTCGTCATATTTGGAAGAATCAACCAATACCTCAGGACAAGGTTTTCTAGCTAATGAGGTCGACTACCAAGTGCCGGAGGAGTATTTTTTTGTCATGGGTGATAATAGAGAGCATTCTAGTGATTCTAGAAGCTTTGGACCAATTGCCCGGGGAAAAGTGGTTGGAAAAGTAGTCTTACGGTTCTGGCCACCCGAAAGGTTCGGGCTCGTAAATTAGGTACTAAAAGCGATGACTAAAGCAGTAATCGTTTACCTTTCTCGAAACCGAAATGGCAAACAGGAGGTTTGCCTAGGGCGAAAACTAACCGGTCACGGCGTGGGTAAATGGAATGGGTTTGGAGGAAAAGTTGAGGCAAATGAGAGCTTTGAAGAGGCAGCGGTACGGGAACTATTTGAAGAATCCGGTGTTCAGGTACAGATTGGTAATCTAAGACTAGCAGCGATGATTGACTATAAGGAGGATGCGGGTGATTGGCAGGTAGCGGTGTTTACGGCTGAAGACCACCAAGGCGAACCTTCAATAAGTACGGAGATGGAGCCCATATGGTTTGAAACCAATAATGTACCCTACAGCGAGATGTGGCCAAATGACAAAATATGGCTGGGAAAGGTTTTAAGTGGGGAGAAATTTAGAGCCACTTTTTGGCACAATAAAGATGGAGAAATAGTACGTTACGAATTTACAAGTTTATGAAACTACTTCTGACGTCTGCGGGGTTTTGTAACGAGACAATCACAGAGGCATTTAGAAAGCTCTCCCAAAGGCCGTTGACCGAACTGTCCTTAGCGTTCGTGCCGACGGCGGCCAATGTTGAAGCTGGCGACAAGTCCTGGGTGATTGAGGATCTAAATAATTGTAAAAGGCTTGGTTTTAAAATGATTGATATTGTTGATATCTCCGCTATTCCAAGAAAAACCTGGCAACCAAGACTTGAGGCCGTCGAGGTGATTTTTTTCGGAGGTGGGAACACTTACCACCTCATGTCTTGGGTCGAGGAATCAGGACTTCGGGAAGTCTTACCAAAACTTCTTGAGAACAGGGTTTTTGTCGGACTGAGTGCCGGAAGCATGATCCCGGGTCCATGGTGGTCATGTAAATATGATGCTGAGTTATACGGTGAAAACCCGGACGGTCCAGAACGCTATGAAGGACTAGGACTGGTTAACTTTCACACATTACCGCACTTTAGAAACCAGTTGTTTCCCAAAGTCACAATTGAACGGATCGAGGAGCTATCTAAGCAGATTCCAGAAACTATATATCTACTCGATGATGAGTCCGCGGTAGTAGTAGAGGACAGGGAAATTAGTTTGGCTTCGGAGGGAATCTGGAGGAAATTTAATTAGTGACGATTCGCCAAACTTGCCGTCCACTGGCAACCGGGCGGCCATCGGGTAGGAGCCTTGTCGTCGGTTCAAGTCGAATCGTAGTAGAATCTGGTTTATAGGGCCTTTGATTGCCGTCCAATGCGCGGTTAACAGCAAAATTTTGGAAATATGTTAATGGATCTGCCTCTCGGTGAATGAGTGTTCCTTGGGCATCCGGCTCTGTATAAATGAAAGCTAGTCTGCCGTTCTCGAGCTGGACCCAGTGAAAGTAACTGTGGCCGTTTGGATGTGTCTCCATAATGGAATTTTCTAATTCTAACAACCTGTTTGACCATTTTCAACTATGGGACTATTGATCATTTCGGGTGAAATCAATAAACTGTAGGGGTATCACCCCGCTTGGGCGGGGAATCTTTTTGCAAACAATGCTAGATGCTTTTAGAAATGTAGCTGGAGTTTTTTGGGAATTTATCGAAGCGATTGTTTTTGCGCTGGCAATCTTTGTCGTAGTTTATCTCTTCTTATTCCAGCCAAACCAAGTAAAAGGTAGCTCAATGTACCCAACTTTTAAGGACGGGGAATATATTCTGACCGACAAAATATCGTACAAACTCGGAGTACCGGCGAGGGGAGATGTGGTAGTCTTCGTTTCACCGAAAAACAACAACATTGATTTTATTAAGCGAATTATTGCGGTTCCGGGTGACACCGTTAAAATTAGTGGCGGCAAAACTTACCTTAATGGGGAACTTCTGGATGAGGCGGAATATCTGGATCCGTCGGTCTATACTGGGGCTCAGGCGTACTTATCAGAAAACACCGAGGTAGTGGTACCAGATGGGCGTTACTTTGTGATGGGAGACAATCGCCCAAATTCGAGTGATTCACGAGACTTTGGACCGGTAACGGTCGATGAGTTTAGGGGAAAAGTGTTTTTCCGGTATTGGCCGGTGGATAGATTCGGAAAGATAGACTCAGCTAAATATCTAGGTGTGGAGGCGGAATCAGCAAACCCTTAAATTGTCTCGGAAGCGACTTCTTGAACTTCAATTGTAACTTCATCGGTATCAGCGGGAACGCTCTTTAACGCTTCGCGGATCTTTCGAAGCAGAGCGCCGGTTTTCTCAATGTTTCCCTTAACAACAAGAACGAGGCGGGCTTCGCGCATTGACTGGGTAACTTTAATCTTGGCCCCGAGGTGGGTACCAAGATCCCGCTCCATTTCGACTAGCTCCTCACTATGGATTCGTTCTTCGGCGTGGCGAGGGGCTACCTGAGCCCGCGCTTTATACTCGCGAGAGAGCTCTTCCGCCCGGCGGACACTCCCCTCTTCTCTTAGGATTTGGCGAAGAGCCTCCACCATTTGGTTTGGATCTTCGATAGCCGCCAAGGCCCGGATATGGCCCTCGGTAACAATGCCGGCCAGAAGAGCATCCTTAAGGGCGTCAGGAAGAGTTAGAAGTCGTAGAGAGTTACTGACGAAGGATTGTGATTTGCCGATTCGCTGGGAGATCTCGGCAGTACCTAGGCCGAATTCGTCCATCATTCGTTTAAAGCCTTGGGCTCTCTCGAGAGGGTTGAGATCGACACGCTGAACGTTTTCGACGATCGCCATCTCGAGCATGCCCCGATGAGAAGTTTTCTTAATGATAGTAGGAACCTTTTCGAGACCGACAATTTTGGCGGCTCGCCAGCGTCTTTCGCCGGCAATTATTTGATAACCAGCGGGAGTTTCGGCGACGACTAAAGGCTCAAGAATACCGTGCTCTCGAAGAGACTCAACGAGGTCAGCTAGGGACTCGGGAGTAATAAGACCGCGGGGCTGGAGAGGATTAGGCTGGAGGGTGTTAATGTCGAGATAGGTTATCTGCTGCTCAGTATCGGCCATAGCAAAGAACAAATTAGCTGGTAACAGTGACAAATTTTTTACCCAATTTCTGATTAAAGCCTACTTTACCTATTTTGGTAGCAAAGATTGTGTAATCCTTACCCATTGAGGTTCCAAGACCTGGTCGGAACTTTGTGCCCTTTTGCCGAACGAGAATATTCCCGACGACAACACTGGTACCAGCGAAAACTTTAACACCGAGCTTTTTTGGTTGTGAGTCGCGATTACCGGCAACGGCACCGCCTGATTTAACGTGAGCCATGGGTCAATTCAAATGCGTAAATTATTCGCCCAACGACGGCACCCGGCCGTGCGTATGAAAAGGGTCCACCAACGACACTATAGCCCATAATTTTAGCTTTGTCAACGATATCAGACACGTTAATAGTGACTCCATTTAACGGCCCTTGAAGCCGATAGTCCGGGAAAATGATAACCACCCGACTTTGGAGCTTAAGAAGGGTCCGCCAGTGAGCAAGAGATTGCAAGTAGAGCTCAGTTAGGCGAAGGATTTGAGATTTAAGGACGGCGGGAGATAACCGGCGATAGACAATATCTGACGTGCCCAAATCTGGCTCGGTCACAATAGCTTGGGGGCGAATATTAATTTTCGAGCCAAGAGAGTCGGTGCTAGCGCAAAGCAGCTGAAAATTGCCAATTTGGGGGTATTCCCCCCTTAGCCAGTTGAGGTTGGCCTCGGTACGGCGAATTTGGGCGGGATCAAGATCACTGCCCACAACAGTTGCCCCAAGGACCAATGCTTCGGCGAGAATTGTCCCCACACCACAGAAGGGATCGAGAAGAAGTGGTGGGCCGGGATCAAATTGATTAGGCAGGGCAATATTGACCATCATCCGGGCGACTTTCGGTGGAAGCATGCCGATTTTTGATTCGGCCTCTGGACGGCCGAAGTCACGTTTACCCCAACTTACGAAGTCCTGGACCCAAAAAACTTCACCCAAATTGATGGCTCCCCCATTTGGGAGAACCAGGATTTCCCGAACCGACTGTTTCTTTACGACAACTGAGGACAGGTCAGTTTTTCCTTTTTCTGGAAGGAGAAACCGAGCTTTGTAGCCTTTTTCCTCGAGAAGGGACTTAACCCGACGCAAGAGGTGTGGAGAAACCGGGTTTTTGAGAGAGGAGACAGCGAAAGTAATCCGATCACTCTCGGGGACACGGGAAACAAGATGGGTAGTAATGCTTGAAATAAGACGATCCTCGCCTAGATTAGGAAGCTCTTGGAAAAGCTCGGCAACTTTAACAGTTCCTCCGAGATTGGAAAGAAGAGATGAATCCAGGTGGTCAACTTCGACAATGACCACTGACTCTCGTCTTTCAAACCGACTAAGAGAAATTTGATGGCGGTGGAGAACGGTTTTGAGTTCAAAAGCGGCAAGATCTGGAGCACTCCCGAGAATAAAGATGTAGGTCACATCCGAGATTTTCTAAGAACGAGCCTTCTTATTAGGCGTCTTTTTAGCGGGTTTAGTACTTGCCGACTCGGACACCTTGGTACTGGCAGTTCCGGCTAGGGAGAGGATCTCGAGAATGGTCTGGTTTGGACGAAAGCCGATGGTCCTTCGATAACGACTTTTTGCCTTAAACTTAGAGACATAGATCTTCTCGCCGCGGCCTTTAGAAACAACTTTTGCTTCGACCTTGCCCCCAGAAAGCAGTGGTTTCCCAATCTTAAGGGTATCATTTTGATTTTCTAAGAGAACCTCATCTAGAGTCAATTTGGCGTCGGGCTCACCTAAGTGGGCGTCGACGACGATTCTCTGGCCAGGAGAGACGAGAAACTGTTTACCAGCTAAGCGAACAACGGCAAAATCCATAAGAAAAACCTATCTAATAAGACTTATTTTACTTTAGTGAGCCAGATTTAACAAGCTAAGTCTCCTTAGCGATTGACCGGAGGACGTTATCGGTGATCCCAAGACTAACCATGGTTGCTAGGATTGAACTACCGCCGTAGGAAAAAAGCGGGAGGGTAATGCCGGTAATTGGGAGAATGCCCAAATTCATACCGGCATTGATAAAGACTTGCGTGAGGAGAAAGGTTCCGAGACCGATAAGAATAAGGGTGGCAAAGAGATCGTGGGAGCGGGTTACAGCGGAAAAGATCCGCCAGAGAAGGAAGAAATAAACCAAAAGGAGGATGCTTCCCCCCATGAAACCAAACTCCTCAGCTAGGGTGGCAAAAATAAAATCGGTATGTTTCTCTGGCAAAAAGGCCAGTTGACTTTGAGTACCAAGACCCAGGCCTTTCCCGAACATCATCCCGGAGCCAACGGTAATTACTGCTTGAAGCGCGTTATAACTAGCACCTTGGGGATCAAAGTTCGGGGCAATAAAGCTTAGAAGGCGGGTTCGCTGATAATCGGCGAGGAAATACCAGCCAACGGGCGCAAGAATTAGAGCAACGAGGATGGAAGCTCCAAGAAAAAGAAGACTGGCCCCCGAGGCAAAGACCATCAGGGCAAACCCGCTCAGGTAAACAATGGCCGTCCCTAAATCAGGCTGCTTAAACACCAAAAGCATTGGTAACAGTGAGAGAAACAGGGCTTTTAAATAATCCGTGAACCGAGCGCCTCGAAATTCTGAGAAAAACGAAGCTAAAGCGAGGACAAAAATGGGCTTGAGGATCTCAGAGAACTGAAGTTGGAATGAGCCGATGACAATCCAACGGGTAGCCCCGCGACTTTCGGAGCCCAGAATAAGGGTAAGAATAAGAAGAAGAACGCCAAGGACGTAAAAGTGGCGACTGAGATTTTTATAGATGCGGTAGTCAATTCGGGAAAATAGAAAGTAAAGCCCAAGGCCCAGAAGATAGAAAAACACCTGTGTCGGGAAAAGATTGGGAGCAACACTAAGGATGACGGCAGCTCCAAAAGAGCTTAGGAGGAGAAGACAGGCAAGAAGAGGCAGGTCTACCAGAGTTGTGACTTTCATCCGCTTTGGACGACTTCTACTTTAAAGGTGTCCCCGACAATTAGCTGCTGGGCGAGGGTCTCTTTTTTTATAAACTCAGTGTAAGCTTCTGGCCAGAAAGGCAGAGTAACGGCCACTTGGTCAGTAAGATTTGTGCCAGCTGCCTTTCTAGCGTCCTGAATATTTCTGACAATTTCTCTTGCCTCCCCCTCCTCAAGTAGATTGCTATTTAAATCGGTCTTTAGGGAAACAAAGATATCGGGGGCGTGAGCGGTAAACTCGGCAGCAACCCACTGGCCCCCGTGGACAGGCTGGTGGGGGGACTCACCCCAGATGACAGTTTTTACATTTAACTCCTCTTTAATGAGCTCTCCCCAGATTAATGGATCGAAGTTAGTTAGCTTTGTATTTACTGAGTAGAAGAAGTCGGAAAGTGGCTGACGAACTTTAAGTGAGTGGGATTTCCTAAGGGCATGTCCTAATTCGCAGACCTTACGAATGTAGGTCATATACTCGAGGACGTGCTTTTCTGATGCAGGAAGCGGTTTAGACTCGGGCCAAGTTGAAAGGTGGACACTATCTTCCCCAGTTATATTGCGATAGATTTCGTCAGAAACAAATGGCATAAAAGGAGCAAGTAGTTGGCAAAGTGTAATAAGGACTTGGTGGCAAGTTTCATAAAAAGTCTGCTTGTCAGCGCCCTCCCCAGCGGTAGGACCGACACGGCTTCGACTTCTTCTGATATACCAGGTAGAAAAGTCAGAAACGAATTTTTCCAAGACTTCCGTAGCGCCACGAGCATCAAAGCCCTCCAAGGAGGTAGTTACGGCAGAAGCGACTTCATTAAGGCGAAGCAGGATCCAGTTGTCGAGAATATTTTCTGGTTTTTTAGATGATTTGCCAGGCTGCCAGTTATCAATAAGCGCGTAGGTAACGAAAAAGTTGTAAGTGTTCCAAAGAGTCAAGAAGAAGCGGCGGCGAACTTCGTCGGCTTTTTTATAGCCAAAGAGAAGGTTGTCCGTCGGACTAGCGGAGGCAAACATCCAACGCACGACATCAACGCCAATCTTGTCGGCGCCTTCATTAAATTCAATGGAATTACCCCAGGATTTATGCATTGGACGGCCATCTTCAGCAAGAAGAGAAGCGTAGCCAAGAACAGTTTTAAAGGGTTGGGACTTCTCAAGAACGGTACTCATGACTAGGAGGGCGTAGAACCAGTTCTTAAACTGACCGGGGAATGATTCAGTAATAAAATTGGCAGGGAACCACTCTGACCAGTATTTTCTATCAGAAAGATAACTGGGCTTTTTACTTTTTGGATCAACCAAAGTTGAAAATGGAATAATCCCGGCGTCAAGCCAGGGATTACCAACATCAAGAATGCGAGAAACGGTAGCTTGACAGTTAGAACAAGCGATTTTGACTTCATCGACCCAGGGGCGATGCGGAGTATGGCCAGCAAAACTATCCCAACCGGTGACAGCTCTATCGTGAAGTTCGTCCCGACTTCCTATTACTTCGAAGAGGCCACACTTGTGACACTCGTAAATGGGAAGGGCAAGTCCCCAGTAACGATTCTTTTTAGAGATTAGCCAGTCGTGCATATTTTTGAGCCAGTCGAGTTCCCTATCAAGGCCAAACTCAGGTAGCCAGTGAATCGTTTTTGCTACATCGACCAGTTCTTCCCTTAAGGTTCGGCCGGTTTTATCAGTGGGGTCGGGCTTATCCATGGCGATATACCACTCGTCGGCGACTTTCCAGACGAGTTCTGTTTTACAGCGCCAACAGGCGGGATAGCGGTGAGTGTAAGGGAAGATTTTAAAAACAGAGCTTTCCCCTACCCGATCTTTTTCGACTAAATAGTCAAGGATGACCTTAGGGTCTTTCTTAGCATTTTTGCCGGTGAATTGACCGAGCCCTGACAGGTAGTCGGCGTTATCGGCAATCACGGGAATCATGGGGAGGCCAAACTTTTTACCAAGCTTGAAATCTTCTTCCCCGGCACTGACGGCAGTATGGACTAAACCAGTCCCTTCCGAAACAGAGATCGGCATTATCAGAGGATCGGTTGGGATAACGGTATGAAAGAGTGAACTGGTGGAGGCCACTTTCTGAACGGCTTCAAGATTGTCAAAGGGACTTAAATACTTTCGCCCAATTAGCTCTTTACCAGGGACAGTTTTTAGGGCAGAGGTGTCCTGGCCAAAGATACGAGAAACAGCCTCACTAGCAAGCCATAATTTCTGGCCATCCTGGCTTTGGACAAGGGAGTAAGTAAGGGTCTCATCAACAGCGATAGCGACATTAGCTGGCAGGGTCCAGGGAGTAGTGGTCCAAACCAAAAGAAATTCATCAGGGGCGTCAGCTAGTTTATATTTAAGGATAATTGAGTCGTGCGTAACTTCTTTGTAGTCTTCGGTGAGAATTTCGTGCTGAGAGATAGCCGTCTCACACCTTGGGCACCAAGGAATTGACTCATGGCCCTTATAGATCCAACCGCGGGTATGGCAGACTTTAAGAAAGTGCCAGATTGTGTAGTTATTGTCGTCGGCCATTGTAAAGTAGGAGTTGTCCCAGTCCATAAAGTAACCGAGACGCTTACTTTGGTCGGTTTGGATAGCGGAATATTTTAAAACACGCTCTTTACACTTGTTAACAAAATTGGCGACGCCATAGTTTTCGATGTCTTTTTTTGATTTAAAGCCCAGCTCTTTTTCAACCTCGACTTCGACCCAGAGGCCTTGGCAGTCAAAACCATTTTGGTATCTCTGCTTAAAGCCACGAAGAGTATAAAACCGTTGCCAGAGGTCTTTATAGGTGCGGCCCCAAGCGTGATGAACACCCATCGGGTTGTTGGCAGTGATTGGGCCGTCAAAGAAGGAAAAGCGCTTTTTAGAACTGTTATTTCTCTCTAAGTATTTCTTAACTAAGCCGGTTTTATACCAACGATCGAGAGTCTCGCGCTCAAGAGCTGGAAAATCAGTCGATAGGGAAACCGGACTAAGGGTATGTTTTTTCATTTAAAAAACCGTCCTTTCTTTATTGTACATAAGGACGGTGTAAGCCGTGGTACCACCTTAATTTGTTCTTATTATCAGCTGTTACGGGCTTGCCCGGGAAGGTCTACTTGGCTTTTGCCTTTCTTCATCCAGCTAGGGAGAGATGGCTCCTTTAAAGCTTTTACAAAGGAATTGTACTTTCTTTAGGATTTTTGTTCAACTTTAATTGGTCGAAATAGTTGAACACCTAAGGAGGCGAGGCGAAAACCAAAGTTAAGAATAAAACCCATCAAAAAGAGATGAGCGAAGAAATTAGCAGTCTGGTTAAGCATTGCGGCTGAGACAACCTCAGTCTGAAAGTCGTCACCAGTTCGAAGATCAGCTGGCAAAGCCTGGCCAAGATCAAGCGAAATACCGGAAAAATTAAAGAGATTGATTGGGTCAGCTGCTTTCGTGAGAACTAAAAACACACTGACAACTGGCAAAGTCATTGCCAGGAGGCCAAGACCAAGTAGAAGGTAGCCAATAACTTTTTCGTTCACAGAACTACTTACCTCGCAACCAGTTTAGCAAGGATGTCGTCAAGAGGAAAGCTTAGACCACATTGAACCATCTCTGAATCTAGTTGGGTGCAGCGAACCCTTTTCCCGTCGGCGGTAACCGCAAACTCGTTACCGTTGTGCCACGGTTGTTTCCGAATTCGTCCATCGCCTTGAAATTCAACGTTACCTGCCTCGTCACAGCATGATGACCTTGGTGACCAGTTATAGATACTTTTATCCCTGGAGTAACTTCCATTTTCTCACCTCCCCAACTACTTTCTTTTTCTTAGAAAACTTGGGATATCAAGTTCGTCGCTAAACTCCTCGCTTGGAAGATCGGCTATCTCGGGAGCTATTTTAGTTTCTCCTTCTTTTAGGTCGTCTTGAGACTGGTTTGTAGTAGGTTGCTGGCGAAGAGGAGTTTGGGAACTGGCAGATGAGACTGGCTGGGGTCGTTCAAAGCGTAGCTCAGAAAGGCGGCGGCGGTTCTCGTCAAAACCAGTAGCAATAACGGTGATCTTGATTTGGTCAACAAGGGAGTCATCAATTGTGGCACCAAAGATAATTTTGGCATCAGCATCGGCAGCAGCCTTAATCATATTGGCAGCTTCGTCGATCTCAGACATGGTCATATCAGGGCCACCAATGACGTTAAAGAGAACTCCACGGGCGCCCTCAATTGAGACCTCTAACAAGGGGCTCGAAATTGCTTGTCGAGCAGCAATGGCGGCTCGATTTTCCCCACTACCAGTTCCGATACCCATTAGGGCTGAGCCGGCGTTGGTCATAATTGTTCGAACATCGGCAAAGTCGACATTTACTAGCCCTGGCATGACGATAAGATCAGAAATGCCTTGGACGCCGGCGGTTAAAACGGAGTCGGCCATTCGGAAAGCTTCAAGAAGAGTCACTTTTTTGTCAACAACCTCCATGATGCGCTGGTTAGGAATTACAATCAGGGCGTCAACTTTGTCTTTAAGGGCAGCAATCCCCTCTTCGGCGATGACCAGACGCTGGGTACCTTCAAAAGCGAAGGGCTTAGTAACAACGGCTATTGTTAAAGCACCGGCTTTTTTAGCAACTTCAGCGATAATACTTGAGGCACCAGTTCCAGTACCACCACCCATGCCAGCAGTCACGAAAACCATATCGGCGTCAGCAATTTTTTCTTCGATTTTGGCAACTGATTCCTGGGCAGCTTTAAGCCCAATTTCCGGACTGCCGCCAGAACCGAGTCCTTTAGTAAGATTCTCTCCTATTTGAATCTTAGTTTGGGCGGGGTTGGCTAGAAGAACCTGAGCGTCGGTGTTAATGGCAACAAAATCAACTCCTTGAATAGTGTTGGAGTTAATCATCGAGGCAACAGCATTGCCGCCACCGCCACCAACGCCGATGACCTTAATCTTTGCGAAGCGAGTAATGTCAGGCTTTATTAGCACTCGTTTGTTTTAGGGCAGGAACGATTTAAGGAGCTTGGTAAGCCGAGCAATAATTGACCCAACTGCCAATTTCTCGGCCATCTTACCAAAGGAGGCTACCTTTGGCAAGGAGACTATCTGGCGTTGACTGGTTTTCTTTTTTGAGTAGGTCTGGTGTTCTTCGGAACCGTAGAGAACGAGACCAACGCTAGTGGCAAACTGAGGAGAATTTAACTCGTCAATTAACCCAGAGAGCTTTGTTTCCCGTTCCTGGAAGGGTGAACCAATGCGACAAGGCATAGCTAGCCGACCGCGGCAGGCTTCGAGAATACCTACAGTAAGGGCTCCCCCACCAGTGACAACTACCCCCGAAGGAGTCATGCCGACAAAACCACTTTTTTGAAGTTCCAGACCGACGAAATCAAAAATCTCCCGCAAGCGATCTTTAATGATGCCATCGATAAGGGTTTTTCGGGAGACTTTTCTAACCTCTTCGGGGAGATTTAACTCGGTAAGATCAAGTTCGTCAGAGGGCTTTGCCTTAAGGTCTGGCTCATCCTCAGCAAAAGCGAACTTGGGCTTAGTTTTTTCTGAAAGGAGCAGTTTAATTTTTTCCGCGCTTTCCAGACTTACTCGAAGGCCAACAGCAATGTCATTTGTAACATTTCGGGCCCCAACCGGGAGAACGGATGAGTATGATAAGGCACCGTCGACAAAGATAGCAATGTCAGTCGTGCCTGAACCAATATCAACCAGAACGACACCGAGTTCTTTTTCAGTTTCCGAAAGAACGGATTCAGAGGAAGCTAGCCCGGAATAAACGAGGCCGGCAATATCGATACCAACTTCACCAACACATTTAGCAAGATTTCGAATGGCGGTTGTCGCCCCAGTAACAATCTGGGTTTCGACTTCAAGTCGGACACCAGTCATCCCCAAGGGATCCTTAATTCCCGGTTGACTGTCGACGATGAAATCCCTAGGAAGAACATGAAGAATTTCCCTAGATGATGGGATAGAAACAGCCTGAGCCGCCTCAATAACCCGCTCGACGTCGGTCGGGGTAATCTCACCCTCCGGCTCAGAAACAGCGACGACGCCCTTACTATTTAGACTAGTAATGTGATTCCCGCCGACGGAGATGTAGGCGCTACCGATAGAAAGGCCAGCCATTCGCTCAGCGGCGTCAATACTCTCAGAAATTGATGAGATAGCGTCTTCAATATCCACAACCTGGCCTTTCCTTAAGCCCTTCGAAGGAACGGTGGAAACACCAATAACGGAAAGTTTCTCCTCTTTAATCGCCGAAGCAATGATAACGGTAATTTTGGAGGAACCGATATCAATCGCAGTAATAATTTTATCTTTAGCCACTTTACTTGTACTTTAGAACCACCTTGTTAAAACGGAGATCAATCTCTAAAGGTAACTTACCTTCCATTTTAATCTTCCCTAAAACCAGTTGTAAAGCTTTCGCTTGGGTAGCGAGGGAACGTTCGGAGGAGAAAAGCACTCGGACGCCGGAGATTGAGGCAGTGATGGTGGTTCCCTCTTGGATTGGAGAGCCTTCAAGGGGAAGGTTCTCGCTCTTAGCTAGAGTCCTAAGAGAAACAAGGGGAGAGTCAGAAGCATAGGGCTTTCTTTGAGGAAGTGATGACCTCGAGGAAGCCAGAACAAATACCAGGGCGAGGGCTGGAATAAGCGCCAACGGTAAGAGAAGAAGCCACTTACTAAGTTTCATTAGCAATAACACTATCTATGACGGAGACGATATTTAAGGTAGCGGAAACAGGAGAGTTCCTTTGGAGCTTTTTAGCGGCATTTGCTAGCTCTTCAAGACCCGTGAGAGCGTTAGTCAACTCACTTAGAAAGGAATTGAGCGAAAGATTGGGTTCTTTTAGGATGTGGCCAGCGCCAGCCGAAGAAAGGATCTTGGCATTTTCTTCCTGCTCATTATCATGAACCCAAGGGATAGGAATAAGGATAGCCGGCTTGCCAAGAGCGATTAGTTCAGAAACAGTATTGGCGCCACTTCGACCGATAACTATGTCGGACAACTTAAAAACTGCGCCAATCTCTGATCCATGGATAAACTTTTTAATAATAACGCGGGATCTTTTATTAGGGGGCAACTTAGAAATTGTCTCAACGGCTCGATCAAAGTCATTGAAATGGCTGTCGCCGGTTTGCCAGATGAGAAGCGTCTTGTCGAGAAGCTTTGGTAGACTCGTTTGGATAGTTTTGTTAATTGTGTGGGCACCACTACTGCCACCGGTGACGTAGACAACAGGTAAGGATAACTTTTTTTTAAGTGTAGCTAACTTTTCTAACTCTGGAGTAAAGTTAGCTTGGAAGACCTCTGGCCGGATTGGGTTACCAGTAAAGAGCCATTTTTGGGGATCGTGGCCATTAAGAAGATGAGGGAAACTGACCAGGACCCTAGTGGCTAAGAGACTTAGATATTTACTTGGGTAGTCTAAGGCGGGAACTTGTTCATGGTGAACAATAGGGATGCCTAAGAGCCAGCCAACAGAAACTACAGGAACGGCTAGGTAACCGCCAAAACTAAGAATCACGTCGGGCTGGTAGCGCAAAAGATAATAGGCTGAGACTAATAGGCCTAGAGGGATCTTTAAAAGAGAGGGCAGAGTGTGAGAAGTAAATCGCCTTTGAGGACGACCGGTAGTTAGCTCTAAAAAGGTCAGGCGGGAGTCGGTTGATAGCTCTAGATATTCTAGAGAAAGCGCTTTGTCCCCCTCCAGAGGCTTTTTTCGACCAAGATAGAAAATGCGCCAATTTTGGGTTTCCAGAAGAGCCTCAACAACGGCTTTAGCCGGAGTAAAATGACCGCCACAAACAAAGATGGTTTTTTTCATTTCAAATTATTCTTAAAGATATTAAAGAGAATACCGACGGCGACTAGTTCGGCGACAAGGGCCGAGCCGCCGTAAGAAATAAACGGCAAAGGAACACCGGTTAAGGGAATTAAGGCAACCATAGACGAAAAGTTGACCACGGTTTGAAATGCCAACCACGAGATAATACCAACTCCTAGAAGTTTGCCAAATTTATCGTCTGTGTCACGAATCATTCGAAGACAACGGACGAAAAAGACTACAAAGGCGATTATTAAAACGGTTGCACCAATTAAACCTACCTCCTCGGCGATAATAGCAAAGATT
This sequence comes from uncultured Gammaproteobacteria bacterium, assembly GCA_964554695.1. Classification (GTDB taxonomy): domain Bacteria; phylum Patescibacteriota; class Microgenomatia; order JAMCZE01; family JAMCZE01; genus CAZKPQ01. The sequence continues at coordinate 20,192 of CAZKPQ010000004.1, forward strand.
GAGTCGGTAGTGGCCTCAGGAAGATAGGAATATTTTTGGCGGGAGTTACCAAGGCCGATACCAAAAATGCCGCCACTACCGATAGCAATAAGAGCCTGGCGAATATGATATGAGGCACCTAAGGGGTCAGCGGTAGGGTCAAAAAAGGTGGTAATCCGCTTTAAACGATAGGGCGATTTAAGGGCCAAAAAGACACCGCCTAAGATAACGGCTGGAGCGATTGCCAGAAGGCCCAAAATTTCGCCTCCTGAAACGAAGTAAATAGAGGTGGCTATACCAAGAAGAACAATAGCGGTACCCATGTCAGGCTCAAGAATAATAAGGCCGACTAAAAGGCCAACCAAAAGTAGGAAGGCTAGCAGACGACCTTTTTCCTTTGTAGTGAGCCAAGTCGAGAGATAAAGAACCAGGGAGAGCTTAGCAAGCTCGGAGGGTTGAAGGACGGTAAAACCGAGATTAATCCAACGCCGGGCGCCATAGGCAGTGATACCGATACCGGGGATAAACACGGCAACGAGAAGAACAATCGAGACTATAAGAGCTGGTAAGGCCAGGGGCTTTAGACGACGGTAATCAAAAAAGTAGGCCCCAACACCGGCTAGAATCCCCATCACTACCCATTTGGTTTGCTCTTTTAGAAAGTAGAACTTGTCCGAGAAATCTTCCAGGGCGCTAGCAGAACTAGCGTTATAGACCATGACTAAACCAAAGATAAGAAGACCGGTAAGAATAAAAAGAGGTGATTTATCAACTCCTAATCGATGACCCCTAACCATAGCCCAAAGATAGCAAATAGGATGGCTGCCAACCAGAACCTAATAACGACCTTAGGCTCTTCCCAACCCCGGTACATAAACCAGAGATGCAAAGGGGCAACGGCCATCAATTTGGTACCGCGATATTTTTTCGAAAGCATCTGGAGAAGTGAGCTACCAACCTCAACAATGAATATCCCAGCAATAACAGCCAGAGCAAAGATTTTTCCAGTTAAAAGACCAACGACTGCGAGAGTTGCGCCAAAGGCAAGGGCGCCAGTATCCCCAAGCTCAATTCGGCCGGGGAAGACATTGAAGTAGAGAAAGGCGATTAGGGAACCAGTCCAGATAGCAATAAAGAGGGCAAGTGCTGGATTAAGAAGCTGGGCCGCAAGAACCATAAAAGCAACAAGACTAATTAGAAGGACACCAGAGGAGAGGCCGTCCAAGCCGTCAGTAATGTTGTAGGCGTTGGCAAAAGAGACGACAACAAAGGCAGTTAAGGGGACAAACAGAGGACCAATCCAGAGAATCCCAAACCAAGGAATGTGAATAAAGTTATAGCCAAGACCAAGCCAAAAGATTAAACCAATAACTAAACCAAGAGATACTTGAATTACGAGCTTGTGACGCCAACGAAGACCAAAAAAGCCGGTTCGACCGGCTTGAATGTTTTTTCGGACGTCGTCGTAAAGGCCAAGTAGAGCAAAGGAGAGCATGGCGAAGAGCAGAAGAGTTAGCTCCATAAAGTCGGCTCGAAC
>CAZKPQ010000005.1:0-21637 GCA_964554695.1 uncultured Gammaproteobacteria bacterium
TTCCTTGGGATATTCTCGGTGCGAATGAGTTAAAGACTTCCAGGTAGTTAAGTTTCGTACTGCCGATTGCGAGGGCGAGCCCTCTTGGCGATGGGAACTACCATGATCACCCGTATTAGAAGGTTGGGCAGTGTTTTGGTCCACGCTTTGATCATAGTCGGAACTAGCTGGTGTGTAAAGATTTAGCCAAGAATCTTCCGGGATTTGGCCAGTAACAAAAGTCCGGTATTGATAAGAAGTGGAATTGCCAAAATCAGGCTCCCTCGTCTGGCTAATTCAACTATTGAGCTATTTAAAAGATACCCCTCCCAGTCAACCTCAATTTGAATACCAAAAATTAGTCCAATAAAAATTAGGATGGTAATAATTACGACTACTGCAATCGCCAGTTCCGCCGTTCCCTCTAGGTCCCTCTTGCTAGCAAACATCGTGTTACTGATCTGAAAAATAAAGTAAGCCCCCAGTGCTATCTGCCACCAATCTAGCCCCCAGTTATTAGACGCTAAATAATACGACAGTCCGATAATTGCCGCCGTTCCCAATGTAAACGGCGCTACACCAATAAGTGCTCTTCTAAACGGATCGGTTCTAGCAATTGCCACTGTTCCGAGTTTCACTTCGTCCCCATCGATTTCTGGGAAAATTCTCACTTCTCCGACTGGCACTAAAAGTATCGCCGCCATAAAAAAGTGTCCTAGTTCGTGAATGATTGTCCCCGGTAGAAACAAAACTGCGTAAAAGGCCACCACCAGCGTTCTGTTCCGTAGTACTTTTACTAAAAAATCCATAATCGACCTCGTCAAAAACATTGAGGCTAGGTAAAGACCCATTAACTCTAGAATGAAAACCAAAAAGAAAATCATTTATTAAGAATTTAACTAATACCATAGTAATATCATTGACTTTCTGCTTCAAACACCCTTACACTGAAAGTGTGAATCGTAAGGGGGTGACCTAGTGGACGAACCAGTAAATCAAACTCATCCAAGCACACTGCAAATAAATCCCGACGTTCGGACTTTCCTTGAGGGCCTTCTTGAGGACGCCGGCATGCATCCCCTCGATGACGACATGAAAGAGGAGATGCTAAAAGAGCTCTATGCCCGCCTGGACACTTACATCAATTCCGTAATCGCTGATAACCTACCTGCCGATAAGCTTGATCAATTCATCAAACTTAATGAGGGAAAACGACCTCGCAATGAGATTGAGGAATACCTAAAAACCAACATTCCCAATCACGGCCAGGTCTTTGCTATGGCCTTTGCGGAATTTCGCGATCTCTATCTTGGTAAAGTGTCTGTTGCCAGAAATGCTCCGGCCGCCAGCCAGGATGGAACTGCTAGCTAATGTTGGACCAAAATAACGCCGAGATTGCTGAGACTGCCGCTCGCGAAACTAGGAGAAGGTCCGAGCGGAGAGATACCCGGGAAGACGTTCGCCAAGCCTTTGAAAGCGCCTGGTCAAAATTTGACGCTGTCCCCGACGCTAAGCTTAGCGAGGACGAGCGACGGGACCGCCGCGCTATTAGAGGTGGGAAAGAGCGAACCCTCGATCAAGGCAAGGATAAGTTCCCGAACACTTTTTCCAATAGTCTCACCGCGGAAACCTTTACTACCCAGGAGGCAATTCCTGTCGAAGGTCTAATAGATTGGCTACGAAAAGAAGTCCAGTCCGGCAGTCTGGCTCCTGGAGAGGCAGCCAAGTATAAGAAAGAAATTAGTATTCTCCTCCGGCACTCTCGTAAGTACTATCGCAGTGCCGCCCGCTCTGCCCCAACCCAGCGTCACGGCCGCCTTGAACAAGAGGCTTACTATCTTTCTCAGGAACCCGCTCGTGCTCAAATGAGTCTCCAAGAGAACTATTATCAGGCCGAGCAGCTTCTTTCCCGCCGACGAGAGTTAATCATGCCTCGCGCGGTAGTCGCCGAAGCTGTCACTCCCAGTCCGGACCAGGCTCCCGCAACTCAGGATAACCTTCCTTCCGTAGACACTTACTCCAATACTACGGCCGCTGCCTACGTTGCTGCTAATACCATTAATAGTGGGGCCATTCCCATAGATCCTGAAGACCCCGGACCACAGCCCTCTCTTTCGGTAATTCACCACGGTCACCCGGCAACTATCCCTCCACCAGCTGTTCTGGCTTCTTCTACTGAAACGCCTCCAGTTCATACGCCTATCATTGTTCGTCCAGAAGATGTTGCTACTACTGATGTTGGTCCTGACGGACCCGCTCCCACCCCCGTTTCATTAGAACGGGTACGCCGAGATTTTGTTATTGCTCGTCGGGATGTTGACCTTCGGAAACGAGCTACTGAGCTGGCCGAAACCCAGCTTCGCGATGAAATCCGTCGGGGAGCTTGGTATGACATCCGTCATTGGCCAAGAAAAATTGCTCTTCGAGTTGCTGAAGAACACTACCGCCAACGGCTTATCGAAAGAGGCTATCGAGCAATGCTTGAGAACAACAATGCCTACCTTGACATGGATGTCTTCCATGGCGTTATAAGGGACGCCAACGCTCGTCGGGCAGAAGAACGAGCCGCGGGCCAGGCTAAAATTACCCAGATCCGCACGGGAGAGAGATTTGAGGGCCAGCAAGTCGAGGAAGCCCAGGGGGCTCTACGGACTGCCTTAATGAATAACGTTATTCGTCGGGTCGTCGACGGTACTATCACCACTGAAGCCCAAGCCCAGGATGCTCTTCGTACGTTGGTCCAGGATTTCCAGCGTGACAACCCGGGCGACCTCCAGTTCCAAGCTGTCTTTGGTCGTGACGCTACCCAATATGGTCGTCTCGCCGAGTACTTTGCTACTGATCTTTTAGAAACGGGTCAGATGGTCAAAGAAGACCTCGCTGCTCACCGCTATGCCTTGGAACAACTCGACGAGGTCATCAGTATAAAACTCGCTAATGTTTCTTGGGCCGCCGAAACTCAGGCTAACTTTAATGCCGTCGACCGTTTTGTGGCCTGGACCCAGCGGACTCGGCTTATTCCCGGTCAGGATCGCTTAATGGTAAGCCATGTTGTAAACCCAGCCGTAGCTGGAGCATTGGCCTCTGCTGTTACTTTTCTAGGCTTCAAAGCTGCTGGAACTGCCGCTTCAACTGCCGGAAGATTTCTTCCTCCGGGGATTGGTACTCTTCTGGGGGGCTCTCTAGCGGCCGTTCGTCGAAACTATGACCTTAAGGTAGATCGGGCTGCTCACCAAATTGAACGGACTTACAATATGCAAATTCCGACCGGCGCCCGCCGGCGAGAGGTTTTAGAACGCTTCTCATACAATACTGCCTCCGTTAACGAGTTAATAAACGGCGGCGGCCGTGAAGTTCTTGGGGGAGGTCCTCGTCGCTCAGTTGCCGAACTTATCGCCGCCGACCTGTCTAATCAACCTAACCGTGACGCTGTCATTCGTCGGATAACTGAGATCCGAACTCGCCTTGATTTCTCAGCTCGTAATCGTGTGGACTTAGTTACTTTTGAATCTCGGGAGCAGGTCGAGCAGGGGCGCCTTCAGTTAGTTCAAGCCATTATCCAGTCCCGGCGAGCTCTCGAGGCGGCCGGTATGACCCAAGCTCAGATCGCTGCCCGGGCTAACGAGTTTAATGGTGGCACCGCCGGTAATATTGGCTGGGAGCAAGTTTTCACTCAAAACCGTGAAGAGCAGGATCGGTCCTTCCGTAATTACCGCGTCAAACAGGCTATTGGGGCTGGGCTATTTGGCGGTGCCGTTGGTCTTGCTGGTGGCCTTTTGGTCCAAGAGGGGATTGCTCTTGGGGCAAGGGGAGTTGGTATTAACGTTGCTACTACTCCTCTCGAACAAGCTGCCAATTTCGTTACTGGACATAGAACTAATGCTCCGAGCGCTGAGGTTCTCCAGGAGGCGTTTAAAGCCCCCCATGGCCAGGCCCTGGAGACTTTTATTAGCGACCAACATAAACTAACAGTTGTTCCCGCGGGCCATGCGGTTCCGGGCCGTCTCCCAGACGTTTTTATAACCGACTCCAATAACGCCGTTCTTCCGAATATGCCCAAGCTCCATCTCGAGGCTAATGGCCATATTATCGCTGACGGCGCTCTCCCCCCAGGTGTCCAACAAGAACTCGAAGCAGCCCATTATGATATTAAACTTGGTCCTGAAACCGTTGACGCTCTCCATCCAACTCACGTTGACCTCAGTCTCGGGTCGTCCAATGTTGAAATTCCGGTTGGTACCCATTGGGAGAGAGATGGTAATTTCTGGGATCTAGTTTCCGATCACAAAAATCCCGATGGTTCCTGGAAGGTGCTTCTCGATAATGCCTCTTTGGCCCCCGATGGCCGTGTTAGTTTTATTGGCGTGGGCCAGCCCGGTCTGGTGGACATTCAAGAATCTTCAGTGGTTATTCCTGGTGGTCCTAATAAAGTCGACGTCCTCGGTCCGAACGGCCTACTGACGCCCCACGTCACCTCGGTTGAACACGTGGAAGGTTACGGCTATGACCTTCCCGGGTCACAGTTAAATGAGCTTCGTTTAGAAACCTTCAAAGACGGCGATGCCATTATTCTTTCTATGAAAAACATGTACAAAGACTTAAGTATTGATAAGGACCTCATCCCTCCCGAGTACAACGTCGAAAAACTTTATCAGGCGGGTAAAACTTACTTTGCTTTCCACTTTGCTGACGGCAATCCTCGGATAAACAAAGAATGGGTCATGGTCTTTGCCGATACCAATGGTGAACTGCGCTTAGACCCTAACGACACCAAGAATATGGTTACCTTTGCTGATGGTACTAAAATGCCCGTATCTGAGTTTGCCAAGGCTGTATATGATGAACAAAAACTTGCTGCCCTTCACCCAGCCGACGGTAATGTCGCTACTGAGTTAAATGCTAAAACCAATCCGGACTACTTTAACGTCTGGAAACTCGGTGGAACAAAGGGCGACCAATTCGGCCTAATTTCTGCGGGGACTTACGTTGTTAACGATCCGGCTACCGGCGAAGATACCTGGAAATCCTTCGCTACCATCCGGGGTGCTGGGGCTACCACTGGGATCGAAACCCCTGGCGGGCCAACCACCATCTTTGAAACTAAAATTCTTCCAATTGAAAGATCCGCCGAGATTATTCCACCCAGTGAAATTCCTCTCATTCCTATTCCCTTCGCTCCCCGCCACCCATTGGAACGATTAGCGCCACCAATTGACCGGTCTACCCCGTACGGCTACGAGTATGCCTATAGCTACGACCGTATTCCTCAGGCCACCCAAGAATACTACCGTAGTCGGTTCTCTGATAGGCTCCGCGGAAATAGACAGGCTAACCTACGCCCCGATGAGGAGATTCCCGATTATTTCCAAAGACAGGGAAATGGTTATGTTCAGCAACTTAATACCTACCTTTCTCAGCCTGGAATGCAAGAGCCAATGGATGAACAATGCGATGCCGCCGTTTGTATACCGGTCTATACCCTTGGGGAGGGAAAAGTTATTCAAAATGCTCTCGAGCAGTATTTGCTACAGATTGATAAAACCCGTAATAAGCAAGCTATCGATCCAAGGAAGTTTGAATTAATGCTCTTCCTTAACCACCCCCGGCAATTACGCGAAGAGATGGAAACTAAGCTCGGTAAACCCCTCTCGGATGGGGCAGAGGCGAGAGTGAGATCTGGAAGGCCGGAGGCTTATGATACTGCAGAAGTTATCAGGCAGTTTCAACAGGCTCACCCCGAGCTACGAATTCGGGTAATGGCCACTGAGTTTGATCGTCGACAGGAGTGGGGGAAGATTATTAAACCCCTGTACGACCTGGCTCTCCTCCGGGCCTCTCGAAGAGCCAACCCATATAGAAAAGACCCGCTGATAATCACTAACGATATCGATGTAGTTGATATGTCGCCTACTTACCTCCGGGACATTCTCCAAAAAATGGACCTCAATGAGATTGCCTCTTCCCGCAATCCCTCAATTAAGAAGCTTGATGGCCTGGTTGGCAAAGTAGATATGCCCAACCATGGCTACGAAAAGGTTCCAGGCTTTCTCTTTGCAGAAAGACTTTATCAATTCTTGGACTCGCAAGTTCGCAAACGTCCAGATCGGCGTGTTCTAACGCAAGGAAGAAGTACTATTATTCGTGGGTCAACTTACGCTGCGATGGGCGGCGTAAACCCAAATACCGACGCCGGAGCAGATGTCGAACTTGGCAGAATAATTGCTACCGGTCGGGGGGATAACAACACCGTCGACTATCTAAATTCTTCCTGGCTCCATACTGACCCTCGAAGAGAACTCGACATGTGGCTAAAGGGCATACCCTTGGCATATGCCTGGAACGAATGGGCCGCCATGAATGTTTACGGGAATGACTGGAAGCAACGATTTAGTCGTCCTCCCCAGGACCCCACCCGAATAGATAAAGAAACGGTTCAGCGGGAGATAAATACTGAGCTTCAACGCTGGAACCTTGCTCCGGACTCTAGAGAGATAAAGCGAGCCTTGGCCTTTCTTGGCTTGACCCAAGCGGATTATCATATCGTTAACAACCAAATTGTCGTTGATCGCCTAGACGGCGTTATAGGCAATCTTCAAGATTACATCACTGAACGGCGCTGGGAGACAACCGAGCAGCGTAAGTCTGATGCCCTTGCCGCTTCCCCCGCTGCTCACGTCAAAGATAATTTCTACGCCGAGTACCTTGATTATGAGGAGTATGACAGAATCTATAGCGATATCTTTGAGAGTCAGGAATACCCCTGGACGCCGCCCCCCGGAAATCCAGCTCCTAACATTATCGACCTAGGAAGCCACATTGGTATGTCCGTTATGTACTGGAAGAACCTAGCTCGCGGTGCCAAAATTACCGCCGTTGAAGCCAATCCAGAAACCGCTGGAGTGTTACAGCGGAATATTGCTCGGAATAAAATGGCAGACGTAAAACTTGTCCAGGCTGCCGCTTCGAGTAGAACTGGCCAGGTAGATCTTTACATGCCTAAAGCTGGAGTGGATTTTCATTGGGGAGATTTCGTTGGGGGAAGGCCAGTTGATCCTTCGAAGTATGATCGTGTTCCCGTACCCACAGTGAAGTTGTCCACTCTCATTAATGGTCCGGTCGATCTATTAAAGGTTGATATCGAGGGTTCAGAACTAGAGGTACTGCGAGAGGCTGAATCTAAATTATCTCAAGTTAAGGAGATAATGCTTGAGTTTCATAATGACCCCTCTAATCCCACCAACTCTCTTTCCGAAACGCTCGCTCTTCTTCGGGGACAGGGATACCAACTTGAGGTGCGTCAATGGAACAAGCCCATAGATCCTTCGACACTAAATACTACCGAAACGTTTTTCTTAACTGTTCTTGCCAAACGCCCCTAGCTTTTTCCGGAGACTTTCTTTGGGCGAACCCTGACAGAGTAACCCGCTTCGCGGGTCCAAACAATCTCTCCCCCTTCGCAAATTATCATTGATTCAAGGTCAGTCTCCACCTTAGCTACTGGCAGGGGAAGACCTATCTCCGAGTTAGTCCCCCCAATCGAAAGATAGTACTCCCAATCCCACCCATCTAAATATACGAGCGACCACTTGAAAGGCCCCGAGTTATGTCTAACTAATCCATGTCGTTGGTTTGTTACCTGGTCCCGGAACTCCGTATAGAGGGCACTGCTCCCATATTTCGATGGAGAGGCTACCTTCACATCGTCTACCGGCTCTGTTGTACGCTTTAAATTCATTGCTGACCAGACAGCCAACATATCAGCTCGCTCGATCGATATTTGCGGCAATTCGTCGACCCTAGAAGGGTTGGTTCTGGCTATTGCCACAGTGCCGGCTTCAAAATTCTGTTGCCACCCTTCCGGCGTTTCGTACTCGTCACTTATAGGAAGCCCTAGATGTGAATTTGCTAGTCCTGCCTTGTAATAATGTTCATGAAAACCACCTTTTACCCCAAAAAGAAAATTAGAATACCTTCCCGTAAGGTGACGGAAAACTTCCCCGCTGTTCTCCATATCCACAACTCCCCGAGCTGTTGTCCCCGTGATCGATCTAATCTTTGGTAAAAGTAGTCCCCTTTGGACCACCAAATCCGTGGGTAAAGGTGAGTTGCAAATTCGTTCATATCCTCGATGCCACTCTAGTTTATCGAAAAGTCCCCTATCTTTGAGTAGGGCATACTTGTCTCTCTCTAGGAGCTGCGTTAAGGGCTCTAGCCGCTGTCGGAGACGAAGCAAAGGGGGACTATGCCTTTCAGCGCTTAACCTATGAGTTCCCATATCTTATAGTTAGGATTATAACATAATTAGTTTTCTCCTCCAATCGCCTACTTTCCGTTGGCATCAGGCTGATATAGCATTCCCAGCCTGTGGGTGTTAACATACCCTATAGCTGGGCTATGATAAGCGAAGGCATTTCTAATATTAAACAAGAGCCCTGGTCAACACGACTTTTAGGCCTCTCTGGTAAACTTTTGCCAGGAATAGTTAGCAATCGGTGGGATCTTTGGCAAGCTCCTCATCCAACGAGGACTGAGGTTCGCCTACTTCTTGCCACTAATGGCCTAGAACTCGGTGGACTAGCTAGTCTTGCCTGGGGAGTTCTTACTGGCCAGCCTTCTCCGGCCGCCGGGCTAACCGCCTATCTTCTTGGCCGTTTAGGTAGTGCTGCAGTAGAGGAACGAGTTCTCGGTCGACTTTATCGATCAGAACAAGCCTTTCGTCCCCAGACTCTCAACGCAGCTGCGGTTGAAGATACTTTCCGCCAACCAATAGCGGTTCAACTTACTGGATCTATTGGGAAGGCTCTTTTACCCACGCTCCTTAGTTCCAGAAGAGACCTTGCCCGGGAAGAAATGACCCCTTTTGAATATCGGGGCCAACAGGCTGCTACAGTTCTGGAAGGAGTTGGCATGGCCGCTTTTTTGGCTGGCGAAACTGAAGTAGGCGCTGGCATCTATCTTTTTGGTCGTCTGGCTAGCTTAATGGCTGAAGCTATGGCCAGTCAAAGAGTTATTGATAGAGAGCGCCCCCCGGCTAAAATTCGTCTCCGCCTACCTACTTTGCCCAAATTCTCTCTACGGCGTTGAAACGCCCAGCACAAAACCCTTAAAAAAAGCCGGTAACAACCCGATCTGCCAAATAAGAATCATTAAAAGTCCTATGGTTACTGATACCAGAAGAAGAAGTTCGGCTCCATCAAGTCTCCCGTGACGGGTTACCTTGGTTGCCGGTTTTAATCGTTTTCGTTTCATCTGACTATACCGTTGGGTTTGATTGACTATTGTTCCCGACGGCTTCACTTTTCAGCTCACCAAGCTTTTCTCGAAGACTGTCTATTTCTGTTTCCGAAAAGACACTACTATCTAAGGCTGCTAATTTAGCCTCGAGTTTGCTTTCATATTCTTTCTCGTCCTCTTCGTCTAGAAGTTTGTCGTCAGAATCTAGTTCGTCGAGAAAGTCGACATAAATTTCGGTTGCCGCTTGTCGCATCAGATTATCCTGAAGCATTGCTAATTGCTCTGGTGTTGATATTGGTAGCCTCGCTTTAAGATTCTCTTTCTCCTCGTCCGGAATCTTGAGGACTCCCAAAAGATAATTAATCTGCCGTTTTAGTTTTTCGGTATCCATATGATTATCTAGTGTTTACCGTTAGCCGACACCACTTCAACTGCGGCCACTTTTGCCTCGGCCACGGCCAGCTCAACCGCAGCTTTAGCAAGATTTGCCAAGGCGGCAATAAATAATTCTGCAAGACTCACTTCCCCTTTTTTCTTAAAGGCATCTTTTTGTTCATCCGTTAATGGTAGGCCTTGTGCCTCGACCATCTTGATCGCATCGTCCGCTTTTAAGGCATTCGGCTTAGTCTCACTAGTCGCCGTTTTATTCTCTACCGGTGCGTCACTTGATTCAGGCTGGGCGCTTGAACCTGCCTTAGTTTCCTTTACCGCTCCTTCGGTTGTCTGGGCTTGGTTTGCTCTTAAACCTTCGGCTTGGCGATAGATCTGATCCCGCTCTTCAGCAAAGTGAGCGCGAAGTTTAGTTCTCAGACGATCGGGCCGTGCTCGGCCCGCCCGTGCTTCCAAACACCAATACGCGTCGGCCCGCTTTTTACTGTCGTAATCTGGGCTATTTGCAATGAAGACCAAATCTCTATCCGCAAAGGAGGCCAGGCTTGTTTGAGCGTCTCGAAGACCTTGGTCTTCCCGCATTGCAAGGTCGAGATCGGCTGTCGTCAGCGATTGTCTTTCTTGTGTCGGAACATAATACCTGCCTCTTAGGCGCTTGGAGATTCCATCTTGAACTTTTTGTTTTAGACGGCCTACCGGAGTTGTTTCGTCCAATCTTAAAGTCTCGTCAAGCTGGTTAATAACGCCCTTCATGGCATCAATTTCGGTACGTAGTGCCTGGAGATCTTTATCGGCCGTCCCCGTAGCCTTTTGCCGGTCCAGACGGTCTTGCAGATGAGCCATTACCCCATAAAGTGAAGCGACCTTTTGTTTGGTCCCTTTCCGAGTGGCTTTGTGTTCGCCATTCGGGTCATTGTCCGCCCTTGATCCCAGGGCCACAAACTCAATATATTCTTTATCGGTTTGGTAGCTAGCGTTTGCTCTTTCGTATACGTCTCTGGCCGAGCTATCTTGGGGATTCGCCTCTGATTTTTGTTTCAGTGCCGCGAGTTTTTGCGCCCGTTCGTCCATCTCCAGGTCGCCTCGGAGTTGGGAGACCCCGTCGTCTAGCATTGTATTAGCTCTTTGAAAAAGATCCTTGCGGTGAGCTGTGCGTTCGGTATATCGCTGGTCTTCCGCAGTTCTAGCCCTCTCCCGAGTGGCCGTCACTGCCTGCATTACTGGTGATTCACTTAGGCTTTCACTGGGCACAGCTGAAACTGCCATACTCTATCAATCTAAAACTATTTCCCACTTAAAGTCAACGAATTTAACCGAGGGAACCTTACGCTTGTCCTATTAGAACTGCCTTTTCCTCTCCACAATCGAGGAAGTGTTAACTAAATTTGAGGCCGAACCGCCGAAGGGGAGTGAATAAGTGTGGGAAGCTGAATACTATTAGCTGTTAATTCCGAAAAAGCTTTCTGCGTTTTCCAAAACTCTGAAAAGTCCCTCTTAGACAGAGAATAGCTAAATGCCTTAATAGTTCCGTCTATCCAACAATATGCGGTTAATGCTCCGGCTGCTACCGTATGGAAAAAGCCTAAGATTAGTGGATCGTCAGCAGTTTCCTTAAACATTGACCTCATTCTGGTAAATATCGACCTATTAGGATTTGGATTCGTTATTCTTGCCGCCATCTCTACCACATCTGGAACGTTAACTTTGCTTACCACGCCCCGTCCGAAGGCTCTTGCTCCTTCCATAATAGCCTCTTGTGCTCTCCTAGTTCTTAATTCCTCCTTGATCCTCGCCGCGGCCGTCTGCCCCGCACGCTCTAGTGTTTCTTGGACTTCGGGTCTTTGTAGCACCTCTCGACTAGCAATAACCACCCGGTCAGTTAGCTCCGAGACGGCGCCAACGACAGCTGTTCTGGTTTCTGGCTTTGCTAATTCGTCTCTCGCCATCGCTACCGCTGTTTTTCCCGCCCCCACTAGTGCCTCCCTGGTAGTTGGATCTCCTAAAACCTCCCGCCCCAGACTTGCTACCGAACCTACCAACTCTGGTCTCTTCTTAACTTCGCTGGCCGCCACTGTTACTACCGTCCGAGCTGCTTCCCTAAGCTGGTCTCGGGTTTCGGGATTTTCCAGAGCTGACTGAGCGCCCCTTACTACTTCTCTAGTAGCCCTGGTTGCTAGCTCGGGGTGGCTGGCTAAATGATCGGTCGCCGATCGCGTAACCGCCCCGATTAGCTGCTTAGTGGCCTCTTGACCTTTGGGGGTTTGAGCAAAAGCAACCCCGGCTTCAATAGCTCTGGTTGTCGTGGCTGCTGCCAGCTCTCTAACTCTTGGACTCTCTGCTAGTCTCACCGCCAAGCTTGTCGCTGCTTCGGAAGCTCTCTCTTGAAGTTTCTCTCGTGCGTCCTTCGTTTCCCTTTCGGCGAATGTTCTCATGCCCGCCCCTAGTCCCATCACCGCTGGTTCCACTCTCAGTCTTGCCCCCCTGACGACTTTTGATACTCTTTCTCGCCAACCTATGCGCTCGATCAGACCTGCCATATCCGGGTAATTATAGCCTCAGTTTGACCTGCTTGCAAATATGGGCTCCGTTATTATGATATCATCTATTTATGAGCGAACAAGACGAGTCTTTGCCTGCCGATGAGCTATTCCGGCAGCTCAAGACCCTAGTTGACGCCCACCCCAGTGCCAAGACCCTGCTTCCTGGATACCTGGCCCTTCAGGCTGCCTTACTCCAAGAGGCCCAAGAAATCTCGTTCGTTCCGGAAATCGATCCCCTTGTTAAAAAATGGATTAATATTTTTGATACCGAAGCCGAAGGCATTTTTTCGGAAACTGTTGCTGGGCAGGCAGATTTACGAACCGGGACTCTTTTGTATTCCGGGGACCCAGGTCGTCTAGACACCTACGAGATTTTTGCCAGTGGCCTGAGTAGTCAGTTCATTCAAGCTATGAACTTATGGCTTATAAATCACAAGGTAGACACCTTACTTTTTCCAACCCCTCTTCCCTCCACTAATTTCGCCGAGATGGAGCTAATCAAAGGCGCCCGAGATAGCGTTGGCCGCTACGCTCCCTCAAGCTGGATCTTCCGACTCCCCCCAGCCCAAGCCAGCCTATTTTTAGATGATGTAAGGGCGACTCCCGATCTCCTTCCCGAATTAGTTACTCATTACCGTCAAAAAAGCCCAGTCATTCACCAGGAGTTTATTGGTAGAAACACTAGCCTCCCATCCGAGAGTCTTGTCCTTTGTCCTTATCCCTATCCCATCCCTAAAGATTGGGGCGAGCAACACCAAATTGCCCGAGGAATTTACAAGGCTACCCCTTTAGACTACAAAAAGGAGTAACTCTGCCCTATCCAACAGGCGGTCCCGCTAATCCCTTGGGAAAGTGTAGAATTCAAACGCCCGAGGGACGTAACCATCGTCAATCGTTGCCCTAGCCGGTGGAGCATTCAGGGTTAATACGTGGCTGCCAGTTACCGCCACTAATTCACTCAAAGGTTCGAGCCCTAATCCTGCAGGCGGTGCATCGGTTGTAATCACTAGTCCGCCAGGCTTTGTCGCCTCTTCTATTCGTTCCCAAAACTTTCCTCCAGCATACGTCAAAGGCACCCAGCCGATGGTCTTAAAGAGTGACACGTCCAAGGATTGACCTGGAATACTGGTTGGTAGGTCGTTCTGGACATCGTAAATGATAACTTTTGGCTTACCTTGAACCCAAATCTCCCCTTCGCTTCCCCTTGGCCAATCCTCCGGGTAATACCCCCTCCCTGTCTCATTTGAAATATAATGCCACCAGCCGGGCAAACCCACTGCAAATTTATCGTTTCCCGATCCCCAGTAGGCTGCCACTAGAGTTTTTGCTTCCACGCCTCGTGTCTCGGCGAACCTACCTATTACCTGGCCGACAAACTCCCGTACGTTAGCGTACTGCTCTGCCTGGAGTCGAGCCAGCAATTCTAATTCTGCCCTAACATCCTCAAAACGTGTTGGCTCCGACAGGGAAGACATATATTCGCCAATAGTTGTTAACTTGGAGATTGCCTCTTGGATCCGAGGCGAACTTAGCCGTTGACCTATTTCCGCACAGAGTTTTCGGTGTCGCTCGAAGGACCGGTTAATTCCTTCCGTAGTCCCCTGGTTTATTTCGGCTTCTGAATTATCTTCTTCTCTCCTAATCATCCTTGGCGGAGGGTACAGGAGTCGAACCTGTTAGCCCTTTTGGGGCATTGGTTTTCAAGACCAACGCATTACCGTCCTGCCCACCCTCCGTTAAGGCGAATTATATCGTATAAACCTTTCTAGCGAATCGCTAAAAGCATCGGAGAGAGATAGAAATCAATCGGCGCAAACTCGTCAGTTAAAACGACTACTCCCTCAGAACTAATTTTCTCTGACATCTCCGGCTCGACTATTTCGTAAACGCTATCGGGTAATTCTCCTTGCTTTCCTACCGAGGCTATCATTATTATGTTTTTAATCCCATCCCGATCTGACTCCTTCTTTACTGGGAAAACTTTAACAGTCGGAAAAACACTTTCCATTGTTTTAAGTTGAGCTTGAAGAATTTTGCTTTCCGGCCCATCGAGTGCTGAGATCACGTTAGTAATTAACAGTCCATCGCTATTTAGCCTTTCCCTAATTTTTATCAAAGCCTCTCGAGTCGTCAGTTGGTAGGGGATTGAGTAGAGTGAGCTATAGGCATCGTTAATCACTAGATCATACTTTTCCCCAGATCGATTAATAAAAATTCTTCCATCTTCTGAGAAAATGTTTACTCGCCTATTTTTTTTATAACCAAAATAACTCTCGGCCAGTCTTTCCAGTCGTGGATCAATCTCTACGACGTCGATTTCACTGACTGGGAACTCTTCAATAAATGCCGTTGCCAGTGTGTATGCTCCACCTCCCAGCATTAACGCCTTTCTTGGTTCTGGGTGTGCCCTCGCTGCTAACAACACTGCCTTCGCATATGGAAAAACTAACCCGGGTCGGTCAGTGTAAATCGCCGAATGCAGTTCTCGGTTAATCTGTAAAAACCGTTGGGCTTTGTGATCAAATATCCTAACGTGGCTATAACTCGTGTCCCCCTCGTATAAATACTCCTCGTTACTAGGTTGTAAGATCTGTATTAAGGGTAGAACTAGAAGAGCTATTAGTCCGACTTTTATTCCACCCCGAAAGACAATTATGGCTAGCCCAATCAAAAGTCCAGTTAGTCCCCAAAGTATCGTGTTTATTCCTAGGTAGGCTAAAAGAAAAAACCCCGTTAGAAAGGTTCCTAAAATACTTCCAACTGTCGAAATCGCTGTCAGATTGCCAACTATTTCTCCCGATCGTTCTACCGATGAAATTCGAAGCCTTGAAGCGTATGGCGTTACCATTCCTAAAAAAACACTCGCCGGCGCAAAAAGAATCGTTGCCGCCACTAGCGAACTAACTCTAAGATCCCGAATCGCCGTTGAAACAAAAGACAGCGCAGGTTTATAAAACACTACCGTCATACCAATAAACACCCCCCCAAAAAGAAGGATCGCTCCAAGTGTTCGAAGGTTAGGTTTTTGAGTCGAAGCCCTACCCCCTAAAAAGTACCCCGCGCTTAAGCTGCCAAGAATTACCCCAATCAAGGCCGTCCAGGTAAATATTGAGGTTCCTAAGTACGGCGCTAATACCCGCGATCCCACAATCTCAAATATCATCACTGCTGCTCCAGTGATAAAAACCACAATCTCTAGGGTGCCGATCTTCATGAGGAAGCCTTAAGTGGTAACGCTAGTTGGGCGGAGGAGGTGGGATTCGAACCCACGCGAGCCTATTCGACTCAAGGGTTTAGCAAACCCTCGGAATGGACCACTATCCGACTCCTCCTCGTGCTACGATTTTAGCATGACAGCCCTTAATTTTCTTCTCGATTTCTTTTTCCCAAAACGCTGCCTTGTCTGTGGTAAGTACGGAAAATTCCTGTGTCTTCGCTGTCAAAAATATATCCGCTATTTTGACCGCCAAGTTTGTGCCTATTGCCGCCAGCCTAGTCTCTCCGGTTTTACCCACCCCGGTTGTCGCCACTTCACTCCTCTCGACGGCCTCTTTGTCCTTGCCTATTACGAGGGTGTCATTCGCGAAACAGTCAGGGTTATTAAATACAATTCTCTCTATGCCGCTATCCCCGAAGTTGCTCAGCTACTCCTTCTTAAGTTTCCCCATAAGTTTGCCTTTGATTACTTGGTCCCAATTCCTTTATCGAGGGCCAGACAAAGAGAAAGGGGTTTTAACCAAGCCGAGAAGCTTGCCCGTTCGTTACCTTTCCCAGTTGCGCCCGTCCTTATTCGCACCCGAAACACTCTTCCTCAATTCGATCTCCAAGTAGGGGAGAGGCAAAAAAATGTCTCTGGTGCTTTTTCTTTAAATCCTCAGCTCGTTGAGAAAGATCTTCGTGGTTTTCGTTTTTGTTTGATTGACGACGTTATTACCACTGGATCAACACTTGTTGAATCTGCCCGTGTCCTCAAAAAGGCGGGTGCTACCAAGATTCTGGCCGTCTGCCTAGCTCGTGG
This sequence comes from uncultured Gammaproteobacteria bacterium, assembly GCA_964554695.1. Lineage (GTDB taxonomy): Bacteria > Patescibacteriota > Microgenomatia > JAMCZE01 > JAMCZE01 > CAZKPQ01. The sequence continues at coordinate 16,162 of CAZKPQ010000005.1, forward strand.
CCAGTAGGTTAAAATACCCTTATGCGTATCGATAATAGGTCCGCCCGCTATAACTACGAACTTTTAGAAAAGTACGAAGTTGGTATTGATCTCTTAGGACCTGAAGTTAAAAGCCTCCGGGAAGGGAAGGCTTCCTTAGCGGAAGCATTTGTTCATTTTCGAGATGGCCAAGCGTACCTGGTCAATGCCCACATCCACCCCTATCAGGGGCAATCCCACCTTTCTCCTACCCGTACCCGGAAGCTTCTCTTACATAAAGCTGAGATCCTAACTCTGGCCGGCAAAGCCGCCACTATGGGTTTGACGGTCGTGCCTATTGCGCTGTATAATAAGGGCAATCTCATCAAGTGTGAGATCGCTCTTGCTCGCGGTAAAAAGAGCTGGGACAAGCGCGAGGCCCTTAAAAAGCGCACGCTTGAGCGCGAGGTCGCTCAGGAGCTCAGGGGGAAAGAGTAGTCCTTTTCTTATGGGGATGTACGAATCGACGGGAAAGCACTTTGACAACTGCAAGCCGAAATGGGGTAGCGACTTCGTAAAAGATAGCTACCAAAATTTTAAGTGGCAACCAATCTGGTTACACTGGTAAGCTAGCCTACCAATTCGCGTATACTAGCTAAGCCTGTTCCAAAAGTTCTTTTCTTGGTGAGACTTTTGGGGCATAAACCAAAGCCAAGATGCGCTTATTAAAGGCTGATTTTCTTTAATAAATTAAGTTAATAAATCTAGGAGTAATTTTCTTGTTAGTTCGACCACTTACTCTAAAACTTTAGAACTAACTAAGCTTGTAGACGTCTAAAAGTTCTTTTACCACACGAGGGGTCACACCCTCCATCTCCACTATTGGAAGTTCACTGCGTAAATTTTGTCCTTTGTTACAAGGAAAATCTTCTTTTCTGTCTCGTCGGCTATAATTTTCCTAACCGCCATTTTGATTCCTTCCGGTAAGACATACTGCTCGAGGTACTTTCCCTCTTTCGAAAAAACCATCACCGCTTTAGTCTCTTCATCCCAAATGTAAATTCGTTCGGTCTCGTCTGTAGTAAAAAAGCTTCCCGGTTTTGATAGGGGAGTCGGCAGTCCCATAAGTTCAAACTCCGTTGCCGATCCTCCCGTAAACTTAGCCACTTTTCCGCTCGTCGAAAGAACAAATACTGACCCGTCAATTGCCATTTCCCGGGTGTTTGAAAAATCAACCGATAGTCCCTTTACTAGATAGTTGGTGCTTTTTTCAAACCCTTCGTTCGTTCCCTGATACTTCCAAATCTGGTTATATCGTTTGTCTAAAAGGTAAATATTCCCAGCAAAAAACTTTAAATCAATAATTTCGCCCCAGTTTTCATCATCTTTGGCAATTTCCTTTACTCCCCCCGCTTCTCCCAAGGTAGTTTGGAATATCCGGTCATTTCCAAAAACATATGCCCTTTTTCCATTAAAATCTAAAAAACGACTATTCTTTAATTCGTTTGCTCCCGCCACTACTTCCGCCGACTTAGTTTTTGTTGAAACCGAATAGATCGATCCATTCTTTCCGTCCAGTGCTAATATCTGCCCCTGGTAAGCCGTCGCCGTTGTGATATCAACGTCCGTTTTTAGAATCGATAAATCTTGAAAAACTGCTAGTTCCGAAAGTTTATAGATTCTCGATACCGCCTGGATCTTAGCGTCTAGTCGGGCTAATATCTCCTTTATTCTCTTAGCCTCTGTGGATTGACCCTTTTGCCACTCTTCGCCCAGTATCTCCTCCGCTTGTTTTTCTACCTCGTTTTTAGCCGCTACCAGAGTTTCTCGTGCAATTTCATCATTAAGGCCAAAAAGCTTGTCCGCACTCCCTATAGCCACATTTGCTCCTTGGTCTACTTTCCCAATTAGTTCCATCTGTTTTTCTAAAACCCCTGATCGAAGTTGAAAACTTACCACCGCCAAAATGGTTATCAGCAGAAGTAGTAAAAGAAACAGCCCTTTTCGCTTACTAATTGTTATCTCCTTAAGAAAATTTCTTGACAATCGGAAACTTCGAATTCCCCCGTTTGTAAAAATCCCGGGAAAACTCGGGAATAAGCGCTCGTTTTGTGAGTTTTCATCTATATCGGGGTCTATCTTCTTATCATGTGTAGTCTCTTCAATATCCTCTACCCCTCCATTTTCCGCTTCTTCTTCCACTTCTCCTTCAGCTTCCTCGGTCTCCCTAGCCGCTATTCTTAAAAGAAGTCCGGCAATCTTCTCTTGTTCGCCCGAGTTCTCCACTTTCCCGACTAAATTGTCTCTTATCTCTCGAAGAAGGACGGTACCCCGGGCAATAATTTCTTGAACTTCAATCGTTCTAAAAAACTCTTCCGTCCCCAGGACAATTAAGTCCTCTGGCTGAACTGGTCCGGAAATCTCTTTCGGCTGGCCACCGCTAATAAGATTTATAACTTTCCCTCTTCGAATAACTCTTACGGTTACCTCTCCCACTGCCGCCAAACGCAAGATGCCGTTCTGAACCTTCGCCGCTACCAGGTCTAGCCTGATTTCTCCTTTAAAGCTTTCTGAGAGAAGGTCTACTAATTCCTGGACTGAAATCTCAGGGGTTTGGTAGATTGTTTCTTCTATTTTTGTGACTACATTTCGTCCCAGCTCTAAGTTGACCTCTTCTCCGTCACGAATCGAAAACACTGTGTAGAATTCCCCGCTTGTGAGCGACTGGCTATAGCTTCCTTTTCCCGCTTCTCCGGAGATTGCCGCATACTCCAGCATGGAATCAGTATATAACAATCTCACTGGCCTAGGCTGGTGACCGACCCCCCGATCTGCTAGCATGGATGAGTATGCCCGAAGCTGCCACTACTGACGTTGCCCTCACTCTTACTGACATTCGAAACATTGCTGCTCTTTGGATGAAGCTCTCGCCGCCCCCTTCTTCCTGGTCTATGACAGTTAACGGAGAGTCGGTTCAGGTTACCAAAGACCAAGTTCTCAATTCTGCCCGGATACTCCTGGGCAATGATTTCTTTAAGGATTCCCTTTTCAAAAACTTTGACACCCCCGACGAATGGGCAAAAATCTATGCCGAGGCTAACGTTGAAGTCCAAGACCAAACTAAGTTTGACGATAACTCATCTCAACTGGATCCGGCTACTCTTGAAGCTCTGCAAAAAGAAAAGGCTGCCGCTGACGAAAGGGCTGCCGAAGAAACCTCTAGTCCTTGGCAAACTCGTCGAACCGCCCTTATTCAAAGCTATCTTAAAAAGGGTCTTTCCCTTGACCAGGCAATTCGCCTTGCCGAGATGGAGGGGACTACTGCTAGCCGGGCTCCCTCCGCCCATGTTGGTAACGCCCCTGTCAATTTGGCCCCGTCTCAGTCTCGTACTCCCTCGGGAGAGGCTCACCCCAAATCTATCTCGGCAGCTAGTAAGCGTGAACTAGAGCTTTTAGCCGAACGGGCTCGTCTCAACCCGACTCGTTTTCGTCAAAATCCCGGGGGCTGGTTCGGTGAAAAAGTCTTCAATCCCTTCCGCGACTATCGCGAGCGAGTTTTTAGTTCTTGGTCCCGTGTCTTCCGTCGTGGCCAATCTGAAGGGGAATCCTCCCTGTCCGAGACTCCCCAAGAAGTAGCCGCTGAGTTTTCCCCTACCCCAGCTACTCCCTCTCGTCCTCGCCTTATTCCGAGTCTTCAAAAAAGAATTGGCTACCTATTTTCCCGAGGCGAACAGCCTTCTCCCCCATCTGGAGCTCCATCTTCAGTTTCTAAAATGCCTCGACCACCCGCCCCTCCATCCGCGAGCACTATTAAGTCAGCTGGTAGCCAAGCCGCCGAGGCCGGCGTTAAGAAAATCACCCAAAAGTTGGCTACTAAAGCCGTCGGTGCCGTTGCCCTACCTCTTGCCATCGGCCTAACTCTACTTTCCAATCCAGAGGTTCGCCGACTGGTTGCCACCGCCGCTAGTTCCGTCGCCATCGGTCTTCACTTCCTTCTCCAGTGGTTAATGGCCAATCTTGTTACTGGGGTCTCGACTCTCGCCGGTGCTGCTCTTGGGGCCGTGGTTGGCACCGTCGTTATCCCGATCCCTATTGTGGGTACTCTCGTGGGCGCCGCCGCCGGAGGTATTGCGGGCTATTTCTTGGGCCAGACACTCTCTAGTTTGTTTGTTGGCGGGGGAGCCACTACGGCTATCAGTGGCGGAACCGCTGCCGCTGTCACCACTACCTCTGCCGCTACTACTCTTGTTAGTGTCGGTTCAGCTGGTGCCATTGCCACTCTCGGCATCGGCACTGCTCTCGGGACTGCCGGGGGGGTCAGTCTTATTACTGGTATGGAAACCGGAGAGATATTTCGCGACTACCCACTTCTCTCGACTACCCCTATTATCGTCGAAAAGGTTGTTGATCGGCCATTTCTAGATAACGATCCATCTGGTCAGGCTGTGACTTACACTGTTCGCCTAATTAATAAAACTACCACTGATCTAGAAATTGAAATTAAGGACCATAAGGCTGTCGACTATAGTGGTCGCGGTACATTTGACGTTCCCATGCCTCCCGCTAAGGACACGCTGCCTACTAAACTCACTAAGGAAAACACCCGTAATAATCCCCTAGTCATCACCTATAATCCTCTTATAATAAGTAATGCTCCCGACCGAAACTTCAACGACTCCTCTTTAGTTAATACGATAGAAGTTGTGGTTACCGATCCCGCCGCCGGTACCACTACTCTAGTCACCGGCGACGCTACCGTTAAAATCGGTAACCCCTCGACTGCCTTTCTTTGTCCTCTCGCTCCCGAAGGCAATCCCTGTGCCGCAAGCAACCTTCTTCCCTATTTTGACAATGATCCCGCTAAGGCCGACATTGCCTCTCGTATCTGTTACCGGGAAAGTCGTGGTCGGCCCGACGCCTTAAACGACGGCTGCACCGATAATCCTAAGCGCCACAACGAATATAGTGTCGGACTTTTCCAGATAAACCTTTTTGCCCGCGACTCACTTTGTCGTGAGCTCTCACCAACCGGCGAAAACCCCTTCCTTGATCCCTATAACTATAAAACCGGTGGGGGAGATGCTTGCGTTCGAAAGCAGTCCCTTCTCGATCAATGCCGAGCCTTCTGGACCTCTCAGAATAAAAAATGTGATACCGGTGATGGCTTAATGGACTGCAATATTCGGCTTGCTTATGTTATCTCTAAGGGTGGCACCAACTGGTGGCCTTGGTCAACTTCTCGCCCCAACGTTTGTAACGTTCAGCAAACTCCTCGCTAAAACCCCATCACGGGGCTAAATTTAGTAAAATTAGGTCATGCCACCTCGTAACCCGGAAATTCCGACTGCTCCAGCTGAGACGAGACCCGAATCTGCCACTCGCCGTCCGCCTGAAGACTCATCCGAAGAGTCGGAAGAATCCTCACGCGAAAGGGAGTCAGAAATCCGTCGCGCTCGCCAACTCGAGCAGGAACTTCGTGAGGCAGCCGAATCTGGGGAGCCTGTTCCTCGCCTTCTGG
>CAZKPQ010000006.1:0-19759 GCA_964554695.1 uncultured Gammaproteobacteria bacterium
ACCGAGAAAGCACTAGGTGCGATCACTCGTCGGAAAAACCCTCGCATGCGTTTCGTTTTGATATATCCTAATGGAGGCAATGCTTAAATTCCTTCTTGTAGTAACGATGGTTCTTCTCCTTAGCTTGGGCATCTTTATTCTTACCAATAAACCTCCTTTGGTTATCAATAGCCCTCTTTCCGAGTCTTCGCCGAGCCAAGTCCCAAACCCGCCGCCTCCACCAGTTACCCGGATGGAACCACCTCCACCGCCGTCGACACAGCTTCTCGAAGTTCCCTTTACTTCTCAGGCCCCTTTTGGTGAATGGTCTGACCCAAGGCATCAGGACGGTTGCGAGGAAGCGGCCGTCCTTATGGCCACAAGCTGGGTAAGGGGCAGGCCTACTCTTTCTCGAGAAGAAGCCAAAAAGGAAATTCTTGCCCTCTCCTCGTGGCAGTCCGAAAATTACGGCGAGTACCGGGATACTTCCGCCGCTGACACCTTTAATCGCCTTCTAAAAAACTACTATCAGTACCAAACCGGAGAAATTAAGGAAGTCACTTCCCCCGAGGATATCGTTGCCGAACTTGCTAAGGGCCACGTTATTATTACTCCGATGAACGGTCGGGCTCTAGAAAACCCTCACTTTACCGCTCCCGGACCCGAGCGGCACATGGTCCTAGTTAAAGGCTACGATCTAACTACCAACGAGTTTATTACCAACGATCCCGGTATTCGTCAGGGCGAAGGCTACCGCTATCCTTTCTCGGTCTTTTTTGCCGCTATTCGAGACTATAGAACTGGCTATCATCTGCCGATTATTGACAGCCCTAAACCGATGATCATCGTTAAGAAAACCCCGTAGTAATCTTACCTTTTCCTTTCCCTCTTCTTGCCAATAATTGGTCCCTTTGAAAAATTCTTACATAGAATGTGTCTCATGAGAAAACTCACTCCGGCAACTAGACCCAAGCTTTCAACTCTACAAGACCGCTCCCCTCCGCCCTGAGGTAAAAAACTACCTCTAAACCTCCCGGATAATTCCGTGAGCTTTTATCTGTCACCCCTTGTCTTTAACCTCTAACTTAGTAAGATTGTCTTAAGTGAAAAAAGTTGATCGCGAATACCTAAGAAGTAGTCTCTTTGGGCTTGAGGACGCCCTTGTCTCAACTACTGGCGCCGTCGTAGGTATATCAGCCGGCACTGCCGACCGCCACTTGGTTATAGTTGCCGCCTTCGTCGTCGTCACCGTTGAGGCCATCGCTATGGGTGTTGGTCAGTTTCTTTCCGAAGAAACCCTTTATGAGGCCGAGGGCCGAGAAGGTATGGGTAACAGTGTCATTGCCAGTGCTGCCGTCATGCTCGTCTCCTATTTTTTAGCTGGCCTTATTCCGATTGTTCCCTATCTCCTTCTCCCTTTGGATCTAGCTATGACCGCTAGCGTCCTTATGGCGCTGGTCGGACTTTTCTCAATTGGCTACATCAAAGGCCGAATCGTTCAAGTTGCCCCTGTTCGTAGTGCCATCAAAATGCTTCTTCTGGGGGGGATCGCTACTATCGTTGGAGTTTTAGTTGGTCTTGCCCTTCGAAGATAGTTGGCCTATCCTCAAACAGCCGTCACAGACTCCTCCACCCACTCTCGCAACTCTTCGGGGTTCTCTAAAACCTCACTTGGCACTTCAAAGTAATTCTTTAAAACCTGTTTCTTTGACGGCGCAAATGGTTTCATCCCTAACTCAAGGTACCTTTTTCGAGTTACTTCGTTTGTCTTAAAGTAAACCGTCCCTTTGTGAACTATCCCAAAAAACTTCTTTCCCAAGTATAGTCCCACTGAATCAAACATCGGCCTCGACCTTATCCCGGAAACTTCTCGGAGCTGTTCTAGCAGGAACCCTACAAAGCTGTCTTCCCGAGGTCGCACGGTGTCTTAAAAGACAATATCAATTATAAGGGGAATGAAGACAATGATTACAAAAACTATCACCAATCTCCAGGTCAGCTTCCGATATCGCTCGGCATTCTCGAGTGACTTTTTCTGTAGGTCTCGAATTTCCTCAAGTAGTGAAACTACCTTTGTGTCCGCCATCAGCTTTTTGCTCCTACCGCTTCACTTATACTCAAAAACCCATCCCGGCGCAAGAGCTCTACCAGTTCTTCTTTAACTTCCGCCACTAGTTGTGGCCCCTGAAAAACTAGTCCGGTAATAAGTTGTACTAAACTTGCTCCCCGAAGAATCTTCTCATAAGCGTCCCTGCCGTTAAACACTCCCCCGCAGCCAATAATAACTAGTTTTTTTCCATAATGTTTATATGCCAAACTAATTAATTCATTGGACCGGTCAAATGTCGGCTTCCCACTAAATCCGCCTTTAAGGCTTGCTACTCCTGCCATTTCCCCCGGGTCAAACGCCCTATTTTTTCGGTCTCCCTGTAGGTTTCCGATAATAACCCCCGAAGGTTTGTGTCTAGAAATTACTTCAAGCATCGCCAGTATATTTTCATTCGACTCTGTAATCGGCATCTTCACAAAAATCGGTTTTTTTATCTTCAATTTATCTACTTCCTTTAAAAGCTCCTCTAACTCCAATGTTCCATAAAAACTTACCTTTCCAAAAAGATTTGGGCAGCTAATGTTAAGCTCATAGTATGAGTTTTGAACATCTCCTTCCTCAAATTTTTTAAACGCTTCCACGATATCTTTGACACTTTTATCTTGGGTTGATAGTTCCCGAGAGTTTGTTCGCCCGAGACTTACTCCAACTGGAATCTGAAACTCCTTCCCTAAAAGCCTTCGCACCATTTCGGTTGCTCCCAAATTCTTAAAGCCTTTATTAACTAAAAGCGATCTTGACTTTGGTAGTCTACCTAACATCGGTCTGGGGTTCCCGCCATAAGGCAGATTCGTAATTGTTCCGATGGTCTGGAATCCAAACCCCATCCGAGGCAAGATCTCTGTTAGTCTCCCCTCATAATCAAAACCAGCCGCCAGCCCAATCGGGTTTGAAAATTCCATCCCCGCTACTACGGAGTTCAAATCTAGGTAATTTCTTGAGAACTTAAATCCCACCCCTTCTCTTACCCCGGGTGTTTTTCCGAGTATCTCCCCCAAATGAACCATCCGCGTGTGTACTAGTTCTGCGTCCATCAAAAAAAGGATCTTTTTTAGAATATTCCTATAAAAAATCCCGGTTATTTTAGCTAACCAAAAAACTCTTTCTCCCGGAAGCCCAAATAAACTCAGTAGAAAAATCCCCGTCGCCAAGGCTGCCGACACCAGACAGTACGGACAAAGTGCCCCGATTACCACAAACTGAAGGTAGGTTAGATATCCAGATACTAGAAGTCCAACTGTTGCCGTCCCGAAAACCACTCGTGCGCCCGCCTTTTTCCCACTTAGAAAACTAAACAGGGCCGAGCTAAAAATCACTCCATAAAACACTATTCCTAAGGCCGCTAATGGAATTCCAAAAACCTCCGAGTATGGCCCACCTAACACCCTCCCACACTCACTAATAAACCCGGCGTCACAAACAGGCAGACTTCCAGATAAGTGCTTAATCGTCAGGTAGCTTGAGTCCACAAGACCCAAAGCACCTAGACCAACTATTAAAACTAGTGTCTTTCTCATCTCTCCTAGGCAGTTTAACTTACTTCCCGCTTTTCTTGAACTGTCCCAGCCGGATGCTCGGGCGGACTATAAAATGAAACCAGCTTTGCCGCCCTCTTTGACTCATTCACAAAATTATGTTTTGTCCCGGCAGGAATAAGGATCATATCGTCTTCTAAAAACTTATGCTTCTCTCCCGCTAGCTCCATCTCCCCTTCCCCCTTAACCATCCAAAGTATCTGGTCTCCATTAGCGTGTATCTCCTCCCCAATCTCCTCTCCGGGTTTAAGGCTCATTAAAACCACCTGAGCATGCTTCCCAGTTCGCAAAACTTGTCGGAAAAATTCGTTCTTCAGGGCCTTTTCTGTAATTTCCGAAATGTACCCGTTCAAATTATCTCACCCCCGTTCTTTACTTTACTTTCTTCGCTCTCCCCAGGCTGTGACCTGCCTCACAAATAGGGTAAAATAGGACTGGGAGCGCCCATTGAGGGGCTCTAATCCATGACCCTCACTGAATTTTTCGGTCAGTTTAAGTCTCGATCCCTTTCCCCGGGTACCATCCTCGTTTCCCCGTCCGAAAACCCCGAAGCGATCTTTTACCTTAAATCCGGCCATATCCGCCAGTATTCAATTACTGAGGACGGCACCGAGATTACAATTCACATCTATAATCCCGGCTCCTTCTTCCCTCTCACTTGGGGTGTTGCTAATATTCCAAATACCTTCGGCTTTCAGGCCACTTCTAAATCCGAGGTCATTGTCACTCCAAAAGAACCCCTCCTCGACTTTCTTCGCGCTAACCCAGACTACCTTCTCGAGCTCACCGATCGCCTTCTTCGAGGACTTCTTGGCTTAAGTCACCGGATCGAAGCCATCCTTACCCTCTCCGCTCACGACCGCGTCTGGCAAGCCCTCACCTATTTTGCTAAACACTTCGGTTCTCCGACTCCTGGTGGCACCCTCATCGACGAACGTCTCACTCACGCTCAAATCGCCGCTTTTGTCGGCGTTACCAGGGAGCGTGTTAGCCTTGAAATCGAAAAGCTTGCTAAAGAAGGCAGGCTTCGCTACGCCAATCGGAAAATTACCCTTCTCTCGCCCTTCTCCATTTGACACTCTCCTATACCTCCCTCTAAGCTAAATGTGTGACACAAAAAGGCTTTGCCGCCCTCCTACCCATTATTGTCTTTCTTGTCGCCGGGGTCGCCCTCGTTGTTGTCATTATCGCCATCCGCCAAAACGCCTCTCTAAGTTTTCTGTCCAAAGCCACTTCCGAGGAGGAGATCCAGCCGATTACTCTGAAGCCTAAGCGAACTACCCCTTCCCCCTCTCCTTCGGCTACTCCCCCCGCTACTCCAAAGGCAACTAAAGATAGTTCCCCTCCACCCGCCGCACCTGAACCCGACCCCTTACCCCCAACAAGTTCCGAGCCGCTTCACACTACCCCAGGCTGGAGCTATTCTGGCACCGGAGGCGTTGACGTCACCGTTACCCCCAACTCCTCTAAAAACACTCTCTTCGTCGACTTCGAATCCGATAGTTTCACTAATATTAGCTCGATTGAATACCTCCTTACTTACGATGCCACTAGTTCCGGTCCCGCCCGGGGTGTTCAGGGTACCATTAGTTCTCCAAGCCTCTTAACCCCAACCGGAAAATACGACAACCGGCCCTACATTCGCCGGTCTATTACCCTTGGCACTTGCTCCAGAAAAGCTTGCACTTATGACCTTACTCCTCAAAACTTCAAGCTCACCGTCACCACCCGCTATAAAACCGGTGTTCGTCTTACCCGAGTCCTAGAAACTCTTTACCTCCCCTAGTTGGCTCTGTCATAATCACCCGGTGGATCCTAAGAAACTCGAGGAAGCTAAAAAAAGGCTCTCTAAAGAACAGTATTACGTTTGTTTTCTTAAGGGTACTGAGCCGCCAGGAACTGGGAAATATACCCATCACAAAGATCCGGGGACCTACGTCTGCACTGTTTGTCGGCAGCCTCTTTTCGACTCCGACGCCAAATTTGAATCTAACACCGGTTGGCCGAGTTTCTTTGGTCTAGTTAACAAAACTGCTGTTAACATCGAGGACGATTTTTCTCTTGGCATGCATCGCCTTGAAGTCTCCTGTGCCAACTGCGGCTCCCACCTCGGCCACCTCTTTCCCGATGGCCCCACTCCAACCGGTAATCGCTACTGTATTAATTCCCTCGCCTTGGAGTTTATCCCTCGACCGCTTCGGACCTAGCGACCCCATTTCTTCTTATCTAGCTAAACTCCCGGTACCTTGCCGGATCTACACCAATCTTTAGAAACTCAAAGATCCCTATCCACTGGTCAAATCGAAGTTCACTAGGATGAGCTTTTAGATTAAATCCCTTGTCCTGGGCGAGCCTCTTCCACTGTCGGTAGGTAAAAACCTTTGCTAGTCCACTCCCCAAATCCCGTTTCCACTGGGCGAAAGCATACTTAACAAATGCTTTAAACAGTGGCTCATCACTTTTTTCCACCAACGGTACTTCTCTCTGCAAAATCTGTAGTAGAACTGCCTCTACCCCGGGTTCCGGCACAAAGTCACTTCGTTGAAACCGATAGCGGACAACTAAACTAAACCACGGTTTGGCCATAACTGAAAACTGTGTTTCCCGAGGCTCACCGGCAAACTTCTTCGCGGCTTCCCTTTGAACAACTAAAAACGCTTCCCGAGGCGGATTCGAAAAATACAGTAGTTTATAAATGATATCCGCTGTCAGATGAAACGGTAAGTTCGAAAACACCTTATATGGTTCTGTCGGCAGATTAAACTGCCGAATGTCCGCCCTATAAGTCTCGACATTTCTAAACTGTCCAAACTTACTCCTAAGCTCACTTACTAGCTCCTCGTCAATCTCTACTGCTACAACTCTTCCACAGCGCCTAGCAAGCTCCGCCGTAATAATCCCCCGCCCCGCGCCAATCTCTACAACTGTGTCGCCTTTTCCAAAATTAGCCATTCCCACAATTTTTGAAACTAGTTGCGGGTCCTTTAAAAAGTTTTGTGATAGTAGTTTTCGCTTCAAATTCACCTAGAATCACCTCCTTTAGGCACAAAAAAACCAGCCCAATTGGCTGGTTACAAGTAAAAATATTAAAGTTAAATTCTCTTAGTTGAACACTTTCCCTCTAAAAACATGAGGGAAAACCAGCCTCTCGGCGGTCCTTAGGCTAAAAGCCTATATGTGTCCAACTTATCTGTCATACCCTAATTATATCCCTCTCTGGTTGTTTCTCAAAATTAGCCCGACTTCAGTCATTAACATACAAATAGACCTTATCTTTCACCTCTACCACTTGCCAGTTAGGGAACTTAAACGTTTCTGAAACTACCCTTGCGCCTACCGGAAGCTCTTTAAGAAGTTTTTCTTCGAGTCCCTTCATAATCCAGCTTATCCCGTAAACCGTTACAATATCCGCTTTCGATACGTCCGCTTTCCACATATCCTTAAAATAGATCTTTGCTTTCCTGGTTACTTTAGCTGTCGCCAAATTTCTTCTACTCTTCCAAATTAAGTACGGATTAACTTCATATCCTTCTGCAACAAGTCCTAACTTAGCCGCTTCAATAACAATTGTCCCATCACCGCTGCCTAAATCTACTAGTCTTTCTCCCCGTCTAGCTTTTGCCAGTCGAAGCATAAGTTTGGTTTTTCTTTTACTAGTCGGTACGTAGGGCGCTCCAAAAACTAACGTGTACCCAAGAACGAAAATGTAAACCACCAGAGCAGCGGCAATAAAAACTTCGGCTAGGTAAAGAAGAAGGATGACAATTGTCACTTAAACTGTCGAGATCTTTTGTGCCGGGGAAAGATATTTTTTAACCGAAGCGACTACCTCTTCGTAATTTAGTGTTTCTGATTTAACAATGAACCCTAAAACATTTAATGAAGTCGCCGTCGATAAATTCTCGTAGTAACCCTGCTTGGTTAATATCACCACTTTTGCCTCTTCTCCCCACTTATCTTTCCGAAGTTCTGTTAGCATCTCAATCCCGTCCATAACCGGCATTAAAATGTCTAAAACAATTAGATCAGGCTTCTCTAAAACAGCCTTATCTAGTCCCTCTTTCCCGTCCTTTGCCTTAAGAACTTCCAGTCCTTCGTTAATAAGTCTCGTCGACAAATTCTCAAGAATTGTCAGGTCATCATCAACGACTAATACCCTCTTTGGTTTGATCTTCATTTAATTGTAAGAGTACTATACTCTTCTCAAATATCTATCGCAACCTGTCTGCTAATATAAGCCTTAGTTTTCTGTGTCAAAATTTACTTCTCAGGTCATAAAAGTTGTTCAGGCAATTCCGGAGGGCAAAGTCGTAAGTTATGGCCAGGTTGCTCTCTACGTTGGCGTCCCGCGTGCCGCACGCCAAGTAGGCCAGATCCTTCGAACAACCAACGCTCCTCACCACCCCTGGTGGCGGGTAGTAAACAATGCTGGCCTCCTTTCTATTAAAGGCAACTTTCACCACGACCGCCAAGAGCAAAAGCGACTTTTGGAAGAGGAGGGCATTATTGTGAGTCAAGATTTTACTTTAGACATTGACCGTTATCGCTTTATCGCCGACGAAGTCCTTCTAAGAAAGTTCGAACTCCCTCCTGACTATATTGACCTTGTTCTAAAAAAGTATCTCGTTTTTGGGAAACCCCCAGGCCATTTTTAGTTCCTCTCTTGCAAAGAATCTCAAAAGTAGTATAAGAAAACTAGCAACCTGCCCAAAGGTTGTTTTTTTATGCGCCGCCAACTTTTTATTCTTCTGGCTCTCGTTCTACTTTTCGCCTTTCCCAAAACAACTCTTGCTGTAAACCGTTTTACTGAAGGCGCCCAGAAGTATTATTCACTTATCTGTGCCCGCTCCTGGGCTATCCCCTTTCCCCATGCTTTTGTCTGTGATCTAAGAGTTATGTTGGAAGACCAGGAAAAGAAAATTGCCGAGCTTGAAGAAAGACTTACTAAACTTGAGTCCAAGGTTCCCCCACCCCCTCCTCCAATCCCCAATCCCGAACCGGGACTTTTTGAAGCCACTCTCGAATCCCAAAAAAATTCCGCCAACTTAATTTATGGAACAGTTACTGCTAACAAGTATCTAAAATCCTGCAACTTTGAAACCTCCGGTGGCGCAATTGGCGTCGGCGGTACCGGCAATGTTAATGGAAAATCCTGTACTTTTGGCCCGACCGGTACCCCTCAAAACAACCACGTCGAAGTTTACGTCGAAACCTACTACTCCGAATCGAAAACTCTCACTAAGTCCTTTTAAGAGACCCTCCTACTTTCGCTTAAATGCTAAAATTGAGTCGTGCCCAAATCCTTCCTCGTTGCCATTATTCTCTCCCCATTACCTATCATCACCTATTTCTGGTGGCAAGGTTCCGGATCAACTCTAACTCTGCCAATTCTTTCTCCAACCAATTTTATTATCATCGGTCGTCTCGCCGGCCTTCTGGCCGTTTACTCTGTTCTCTTACAAGTCACTCTTATTGGTCGCTTTCGCTGGCTCGAATCTTCCTTTGGTCTTGATAAGCTAGCCAAAATCCATAAAAAAAATGGTCGCCTTGCTCTCATCTTTCTACTTATTCATTTCGGACTTATTCTCCTTGGCTATTCTGAGATACAAAATCGTGATCCAATAACCGAGCTTCTAGCTCTTTTCCAAACCTACCCCGATGTTCTAAAAGCCTTTCTCGGCCTGAACCTTTTTCTCTTAGCTATCTTCTCGGCAATTGTTCTTGCCAAACGTGTTTCCTACGAAGTTTGGTACTTTGTTCATCTCGTCGTTTACGCCGCTATTCTTCTAGCCTTTAGTCACCAGTTCACTGTTGGTTCCGACCTTCTTTCCCAACCACTCTTTCGCTACTTTTGGTACGGTCTCTATCTATTCGTCTTTGGTAATCTCTTAGTTTACAGGCTAATTCGACCCCTCTATCTTTTTCAAAAACACCAGTTTAAGGTTGAAAAAGTTATTCCCGAAACTAAGGAAGCCTCCTCCGTCTATATTACTGGCCGATATCTGGATAGTTTTCAAAGAGCTGCTGGCCAATTTTTCTTTTTCTATTTCCTTGCCCCCGGCTTTTGGTGGCAAAAGCACCCCTTCTCACTGTCTTGTTCCCCTTCTGAAAACTTTCTTCGAATAACCCCTAAAGCCGTCGGTGACTACACTTCAAAAATTCCCCTTCTTTCCCCGGGCACTAAGGTAATTATTGATGGCCCTTATGGCACCTTTACTAAGGCATTCGCTACTAAAGACAAATTTCTTTTTCTAGCTGGTGGCATTGGCATTACCCCAATTCGATCTCTCATTGGCGACCTTGCCCCCACCGGCCAAGATCTTCTACTTCTTTATTCTAATAAGACTAAAGAGGATATCGTTTTTGAAGAGGAACTTTACGAGCTAACCATTAAGTATAAAAGTCTTAAAGTCGTTCACATTCTTACGGACGAGACAAAGTGGAAAGGCGAAAAGGGTCGGCTTGACACGGAAAAACTCACTCGACTCGTCCCCGATCTTTCTTCCCGCGAAGTCTATATCTGTGGCCCAGCAGCAATGATAAAAGACTTAACTCAAATCTGCCACCAACTCGGCGTCTCTAAAGGAGCTCTCCATTCTGAGCTCTTCGAACTCTAGTCCCATCAACCACCAATAACCCAGCGTCTTCTGCCATTTTAATTCGCTCGTGCGTCCTCTTATAAGTTCGCCGTAACAATTCGGGGTGGGCAATCGGGTACCCAGTCCTTCCAACCATCGCCCCAAGCCCTGTCTGATTCTCGACTACTTCCGCTATTAAACCGTCCGCCGGATTAATTCCTCTTACTATCTCTCCCCAAACTCGGAGCCTCCCATTCTTATAGACCTCATCGTTCAGTCCGTCGTAGTCACCAACTGGTACGTGAAGAACCTTCAGCCTCCCGGTGACCAATGCTTTTTCCAACGTCCGCGCAGTCCTCGCCACTGCTTTATCAATATCTACTCCTGCCTCTAGCCACCTATCCAACTCATGCCCAAAATCAAATGCCAGTCCGTCGCTTGCCGGATATTCATCAGCTGTTGCCAGCCAAAGATCAGGTTCTTCCCGGGGATGGTTTTCAATAACCAGTGGCGTCGTCCTTTTACCATTGCCATTAGCTGCCTCGATTACTTCCCGCCTTCCCGCCTCCGGTCGGTGAACTAGATAATACTCGAGGTTTTTCCAATTTGTATTTAAAGCATCCTCTGTGTTCGTAAACCATACTTCCCCAAGCCACATCTTAATTTTTCCCGCCCACGGCTCATTATCGACCTTAGCCCCTAACCGCCCATGCAGTCCACAAACATCTAGTCCAAGACTCCTATAAAAGAGACTCCAAAATTTTACCAACTGCACTGGGCCAATTGCGAAGTGTTCCACATTAAGTCGACCGTTGCCATCTCCTAGTCGCCCATATAGCCACTTCACGGCAAATGGATTTACAGCCGCTCCAAAATCATCCGAATACACTCTTCTAATCTCACTCATCGAAGTGTTTATCTCTTAAGAAGAATCTCAGTTAAAGGAAGTTTAATATGGGGTGCCAGATTAAGTTTAAATATCTCTTCAGTTTTAAACCAACCATACTTCTCGTGTTCTTCGGATAAAGAAATCTCTCCAGCTACGATATGGGCCGAGGAAATTAAATTGATAAATGTGTACCCAGCATATTTCCCTTGGTTTAGAACTTGGCTATTTATGTAAAGCGCCGGCTCGTCAACTTGAATCACTAACCCTGTTTCTTCAAATACCTCTCTTTTAAGAAGTTCATTCAATACTTCGAGACTTGATAGTTTCCCTCCGGGTAGGTCCCACTGAGAGCCAAACGAATCTCCCTTCGTCCGCCGTAAAAGCAGATACTCCTTTTTCTCATTTCTTATTATCGCCCGAGCCGAAACTAAAACTGGTAGTCTGGATTCTAAACGGGTACTTTCATTTCGAATATCACTCACATATTCCGTCAGCGTCTTTTTAGACTCAACTGTTAGATCGTATGAAAATACACTATGAAGTTCTACCCACTCAAACCCTATATGTTCGTCAGAAATCTTCACCTCTCCAGCTAAATATCTTACTTCGGCACTTATTTCAATATAGACGTGCCCCTGGTATTTTCCGTCTTCGGTTACATACCGACTTTGGCAATAATACCCATGGGATATACCCTCAACCACAAGTCCCGTCTCCTCGTTGATTCCTCTTTCTAGTGTCTCGGCTAAATCCTCAGCCCCCAAAAATCGTCTTCCCGGCAACTCCCACTTTAAAGGGTAATACGTGTGGTCTTTTGATCTTTGAAGAAGAAGCACCTTTCCGTCCCTTACAATCATTCCCCTCGCCACCACTAAATACTTCGGTGCACTCTCGTCAGTTCTGGTTTTCTTTTTTCTGCCCCGCATTCAATTTTTCAGGCAGCACCTAATTGTAGCTTACTTTCTCCATTATTTCCTCCCCCTATGTCCTAATAGGATACCCAAGTAAGTTCTTTTTTCAAAAACCCTCTTTGCGCTATAAGTTCACTAGGAAGGAACCTCTCTGGAAAGGGTGTCACGATTACTGGATCTAGAATCTTGACCACCTCTACTTCGTTTCTCCCCGGATCCCAGACCCCAAATCCGGCCGTTCCTGTCACCAGGCCACAAATCTCCCCTGGATTAAAAAGTAGACAACCATTACCTAGCTTCTCGGTAAATTG
This sequence comes from uncultured Gammaproteobacteria bacterium, assembly GCA_964554695.1. Lineage (GTDB taxonomy): Bacteria > Patescibacteriota > Microgenomatia > JAMCZE01 > JAMCZE01 > CAZKPQ01. The sequence continues at coordinate 12,314 of CAZKPQ010000006.1, forward strand.
CTTGTGGTCATGTCCATAAAAAACCGTCTGAAACCGACCCGACATTGCCATTTCCAAGGCTCCCTCGTCGTGGTGTTGCACCCAAACTTTTCTCCCATAGATTCCATACTCATCAAATTCCCACCTAGAAAAACTCACTTTGCCACCTGACTTTAACGCCGCCTGATTAAGACCGAACTTGTCGCCGTCATTATTCCCAAAAATACACTTAACCCTAAGTTTCGTTGTTACTAAATATCTAATAATCCCGGGGTAGCAAAAATCGCCTAAGGCAATTACTTCAGTAATCTTTCGTTTCTTAATAATCTCGATTGCCTTAATTAATTTCGTTCCATTATCGTGGATATCTGAAATTACCGCGACCTTCACAAAGCTATTCTACTACAAAAGCTCCCGAGAAGACCTCGGGAACTTTTGCCTCAATGTGCCACTCTTATGGGTTAGCTAGGTTCCTGCCTCCCGTTGAGAAAAAGCTCACACAATCTCCTTGATTCTTAAATGGCCCTGGACTTGTTGTGAAACTCATCCAACCACCTTTCTTGCATGACTCCTTATTCTCAAAAGTATAAACGTCACTGTTTACCGTAACGTTATCAACAAGAACCGTTTGCTCTCCATCACCAAACGCCCAACCGGAATCAACCACTAGTTGAATCCCAACTACCGGATACGTTCCGTACTTTGATAAAGCTGTTGCGTACGGATCATAGAATGTTCCTCCCGGTAACTGACTGGTATCAACAAAGTGGGGTGCTTCTAAAAGATCCGTCGAGTTTGTCCAAGTATTGGCCGTGCACCCAGTATAACTTGGCGCGGGACCAATATAGGCAAATATGTTCTTTATTCCAGACCCGGTATCAACATTAATCTGGAATCTCGGCGACCCCGCCTTACAATCGTCATCGGTTACGTTGTAGTCGGTCGACAGAGTTGTCAAATCGGCAAACGTTAATCCAGAATAATCAAAATCAATCCCACCATATCCTGGATCGCTATCTGACCGAAGCTGAGCGGCATTCACTGAGTTAAACCCGGGCGATACCACTTGAGCATCCCCATAGAGCGAGTAACTCGCTGCTAGTACTACTACCGCAGTTAGAAGGCTTGCTCCAAACACCCCCGCCGTTGCTACAATTTTCTTAACTACGCCTTGCATCTTCCTCACCCCCTCTCTGTAGAAGTCGGCACTTTACCAATTTTTCATCGATAAATTCGCTTGCTTTCTGAAAGATTCTCGTAAGAAAAAATAGATTACTGTTACTTTTATTGAAGAACTACAGAGTTAGCACAAAAAGTAACTAAGCAGTATGCCTCGCGCCAGATTGCTTGAATCGCTAATGGACTACTAATATAGGCCAGAAAAACATTTACGCTCCAAACTCCGGCCGCCACCACTCCCCAGATACTAAGATGTTTAAAGGCTACGGCCGCAATTACCCTTGCCTGATAGACAAGAAAAATCACTGCCGCCACAACCGTTAATGACGCTACGATAAAAACCACTCCCGTAAGGAGTGACCCTTCCAGGCTCACTTGTTGGGATATCTCCCAAGACCCTGCCAGAAGCCGTGGCGAGTTAAATACCGCTAAGACCCCAAAACTAATTGCTAACCAGGCTACTCCTCCCTCGCCTTTAAATATTTTGCTTAATCGGCTTCTTTCCCATACCTTTATAAGCCCCCTAGCTTTCGGTCCTAGGGCGATCAAAATCAGGCCAAGTCCAATAACCAGTGGCCAAACTGGCGAAAAGCTAAAATTCATCACTATTGGCAAATTCGATCTGAGGCTTATGACAAGAAGAACAAACGTCAGTACTTTCGCAAGAAAGAAGTAAAGGAACGGAAAAAGGTCAGTTGTCGAACCCCTCGGCTTTCCTTCCCCGATGATTCGCCGCAGAAGAACGAGAATAAACCCTAAGTCAGCTAGAAGTGACACTAGTCCTCCCCCAAAAACTCCCGATAGGAAAACTCCCGTCAAATCCATTGTCATTCTTCTAAAGTCTAAATCCCCCTGCGGTATAAGTCAAAGAGTTCTTAGTTAGAAATTTCTTCTAGTTTGTAACCTGTACGAAGAACCGCCGCCACAATTTTCTCCTCATTCACCTTTACTGGATCGAACTCCACTTCTAAGATAGCTCTGGCGAAGTCACACTTTGCCTTGACACCATTATCCTCTAGTTCCCACTCAATCGACATCGCACAGCTTGTGCAATGCATCCCCACCACTTTATATTTTTTCCTTTTCATATTTCTCCTAAATTACCTGAAACTCTCCACGGTACATCCCCATACTACACATAAAGGGTACTCTTCCCTTTTTGCTCGGTGCCTTAAAGACCAGCTCCTGGGTGGTGCCTACAGGAACAATCTTTGACACTCTCAGTGATGGTATTACAAATGCCTGGATGCACCCACCCGCATTCTTGTTCACCAACTTAAGTTTCACCGTCTCCCCTGCCCGAATCGTGACAAGGTCGGGAACATAACCCTGGCGCTCGTCCAATAATATTTCCGCTCTCATTTTTCCATCTTCTATTGCCGCTACCCGTCCCGATTGCTTCGGGTCACAAAAACTTGTGGTACATACTAGTCCTTTGGTCATTGATTCAAGCGTCAGAGGGCTACCTAATAGGTTCGCTGCTCCGTTTAAATTCCAGGCAGCGATAACAAGAATCGCCAGTCCGGCAATCTTTCGAAATCGTCCTTGCAAAAAGTCCTTGAATTGAGTCGCTACGAAACCTAAAATCCCGAACGAAGGCCAAGTACCCAATACAAAAATCCCTAACGTTAATGCACCATATACCGGATTTCCTGTCCCGATAGCTAAGGCCATCATCGCCTGAGTTGTTCCGCACGGAATAAAAACTGTCATCGCTCCTAAAATAGCCGGAGTAAAAATATTCTTCCCTTTAGCCTGGTCTCGAATAACTCTCGTCAGAAACCTGGGCGGCGTAAGAATAAAGTATCTAAAGATTGGGTGCACCTCTAAAAGCGCTAAGGCATTCCCGAGCATAAACACGGCCACAATAGCCATTAAAATACTCTGGCTAGTGATATTCAGTTGAAATGCTGACCCGGCCAAACCCAATGCTGCCCCCAGTATGGTATAGGCGATAAGCTTCGCCGTTAAAAATGACAGAATTAAAAGCGCGCTCTGAGCCTTCGTGCGGGAGCGATTTTCATCGTCAGCAATCGCAGTTGCCAAAAGCCCTCCCTGAACAGCAAGGCATGTCAGTCCGCCAGTTAAAAGTCCTGTCAAAAACACTAGACCCAAATTAGGCATATGAATATTTTAGCAAAAGACCGTCATCCTAGATACCTTTAGGCTTCCGACTAATAGCCCCACTGGCTTTGCCATCCCCTCATGGTCTCCACTTCTCTAGCCTGAGCCGAGATGATGTCTTCCGCCATATCAATAACCTCTTGGTGCAAGGCTTTAGTTTTGGCAAGTTTTGCCATCTCAATAGCCCCTTCGTGGTGAACAATCATGGCGCTAAGAAAAGCCTGATCAAATTGATCACCAGTTTTATGCTCTAACGACCCTTTCATCTCGTCCATACTACTATCCATTCCCATCCCTTTCATCGTCTTGGATTCATCCTTCTCAGACACGACGGTCCTCGTTGTGCTTATGTCCATACCCATCATTCGCATCATTCCCTGATTATTACTATTCACCGCCATTGAGGCTACAAATACGGTTAATAAAACTCCAACTACTAGTCCTCCTATTCCATATAACATCATTTTATTTTCCATCTGTCTCACCTCCTTTACCTACTCAAATTTCTATGTTACTACAATAAACTTCTAAACTATCTCATCATAAAACGTTAACTGTTAAATTCTCATTATGGGCGTCATTGGCGCAACTTCCGGCTGTCATCCCCTTTTTAGCCGGAATAAATGATACCCGTTTTCGCGACAAGGGCGGAATTGATTCAACAACTCCAAACTCAGGCAAATGTAGACCATGGCTAACTTTATCGTTATTTTTAATGTTTAAAGTTACTTTATCGTTTAAGCCAACACTTATAACTTTTGGACGATAGGCTTCGTTTTCCAGTACTAAAAAGATTTCCCTCGCTCCCTTCCCAGAGTTTCCAGACGGAGAAACCTTTAAAAGATAACTTACTAAAACCACTGCGATTAGAATAACTAGTCCATACCCCAAAATAGCCAAACCATTTTTGATAACCCTTGGCTCTCCTACGGCTTCCTGATTATCTTCTGACTTTGCAAGATTGGTCGGCATTTTTAGACCTAATAATTAAATAGAGTGACACAAGAAGTACCAGAACGGAAATATATGATAACTCTACTCCTTTAAACGGTAAAAATGCGAGGCTTCCAGTAATGCCTAAAATTGATAGAAATGGTAACCCACAAGCGGCACAACCGCTGGTGACTATACCGACAACTGAACTCCCCCCCACAACAAACTGGAGGTTACCCAGTCGGGACATTTCTGCCAGTCGATGAAAAAGAAGTGTTAAATTTGCCCCCGTCAGAACCGCTGTAACCAAAAGAGCCATTAAGCCGTGGGTCCCCATAACCGACCACATCCCAAGTACCAAATTGAAAAGAACGTTTGTTTTATAACTTAAGGGGTATCCTCCCAGTGTGGTATCCACAGCTAGCCGGTAATTCATTAAATACGTGACGCTCAGAAAATAAACCGTGGCAATCACCAGTGTCCAAAAGATTATCCCCCTCATGACTAACTACCCCCTATAGTTCCGACAGCTTTTGATCAATTATCGTCTTGAATGAGTTATATGGTTGAGCACCGATGATTGGCGTGTCTCCTATCACCGTACTCGGAGTGCTATTAAACCCAAGTCTATTCGCCTCAGCATTATCAGCCTGCACATGCGCGTTATACTTTTGGGTATCAAGACATTGATTGAATTGGGAAGCATTAAGACCAATATTTATCGCAAATTTTTTAAGATTGTTGATCGCAAACGCCCCCTGATTTTCACCGCTTTGGTTGTTATATAGTTCGTCGTGGTATTCGTAGAACTTCCCCTGCTCCTTCGCGCATTCAGCCGCATTGGCAGCATCTGTAGATTCCTTACCTAAGAAAGCCAGGTGCTTAAAGACAAATTTAACCTTTCCTGTCTCGATGTAGTCTTTTTTAATCTGTGAAAGAGTGTCCTTATGAAACCTTCCACAAAAAGGACACTGGAAATCACCAAACTCCACAATCGTTAGCTTCGCATTTGAGTCTCCAAGAACCGGATCCTCATCGGTAATTTTTGGTTCAGCCTTTGTCGGTGGTGGCGGCTCTGTTGGAGCAACGGGTGGCTGAGTTCCTGCCCGAGGTCTCGGGACTAACCCACCCGAGCCTTGTTCTAGATACTGGATCTTTGTATACATCCCCCCCATTCCAGCACCAAGAAGAAAAACTACTACGAAAACTAGAACTCGCAAATTGAGATTTTCTAGGAGTTTCATCTACTACATAGTGTAGTAGTAGAATGAACCGTTGTCAATGGGCAATTGTTGTCGCTGGGAATGAAGCGTTTCGAGTTGGCGATCCAACACATACCACCACAGTATCAGCATGATTGTGATGAACTTCCATTGCTGAAATCGGTGTCACTACGATTCCCAATAACCCAAGTATCCCGAGGCAGCTAAGAACAACGTTAACCTTACTGATTCTTTTCGGACCGCTAGCCCCCTTAAGTGCAAGAATTCTCTCTTCAAGCGTGTTAGAATCGGCAAACGCTGGTAAAATCCTGGGAGAGCTTTCGACTAGTAGAAGCTTGCGAAGCGCACTAATAATCGCCTCCTTTTGTCCAAGAACCTTGATCGCGTAGCCATCAGCCGCAATTTCTCTTCTGACTCGAAAACCATTAATAATCTCGGTCGTAAGCGGAAAAAATAGAAATAGGTTTTCAATCAGTCTACCAAGAAAAAATGTCATGCTGTCACGATTATCAAGGTGATGTTTCTCGTGTAGAAGAATCGCCTTCAACTCTTCCACGGTCATCAATTGAACTACGGTAGTCGAAAGATAGATTTTTGGGTTAATAATCCCAAAACAGAATGCTAGCGGAGCGGAGACATCAATAAGCCTAACACTATCTTTAAGACCTAACCCTCTCGTAAGCTTGTCTAACTGACCTGGTAAAACAACTACCCGCTTTCTTGTTTCTCGAAAAATTATCAATCCTCGAATGGCTAAAACTAGCCTTACAAGCACTAGCCCAATTAAAACCAAGCCAATCATGGCAATCAAAATGTTAAGTTCCCTGGGGATATAGGGCACGACCTTCCCGAAAATTTCTTTACAATAGTAGACCGAGTGGTAAACACCCAACGATAAGTACTTTCGGAAGACTAAAAGGACAGTTAAGGTCAAAAACAGTACAGCACTCGTAGCTATTGTGCTTTTACTCATTTATTCAGCAATTTGAGAAGATATCGTTTCTTTTCTTCGGGAAGCTTCTCGATACTTTCGGCAAAAGAGACTACCGCTGCGTCGCCGTATGAGTTAAAAAGTTTATTCAAAAAACCTTTTATTAGTTGTTTTGAATAAGATTTCTTTGAAACCTTAGCCAAATAAACATGTGCCCTACCTTCTCTTTTTCTTTCCAATAGACCTTTGTTATATAGACGCTGAAGGATAGTCGCCACCGTTGTGTAAGCCAGCTTTTGGTTAGAAATCCCTTTGTGTATTTGACCTACTGTTGTACCCCCACCTCCCCAAACCAAATCCATAATCTCTTTCTCTAGTGGACTAATAATCTTCATGTCCTTTTTTCTACTACAAATTGTAGATCATTGACCATAATTCTGCAAATATACAGCTAATCTGATGTCCTGTAAAAGCTACAGTTTCGCTCTTTTCAAAAGAAGGGAGTTCGCCACCACTGAAACCGATGACAACGCCATCGCCGCCGAGGCAAATATCGGCGACAATAGTAGTCCAAATACCGGGTACAGGACTCCCGCTGCCACTGGGATAAGAACCGTGTTGTACCCAAACGCCCAAATTAGATTAAGTCTAATAGTCCGCATCGTTTTCTTAGATAGCCTAATTGTCGCCGCCACACTTCGAAGATCCTTATTCACTAAGGTAATATCCGCCGCCTCGATGGCGACATCCGTTCCTGTCCCCATCGCTATCCCCACATCCGCTGCCGCCAGTGCCGGTGCATCGTTAATTCCATCCCCAACCATAGCTACCTTCTTACCCTTCGCCTGAAGTTTTCTGACTTCGGCTTCCTTCTCGTCTGGTAGTACTTCCGCAAGGACATTCGTTATTCCTAGTTTATCGCCGATCGCTTTAGCCGTCCGGTGGTTATCTCCCGTGATCATATAAACTTCGATCTTAAGTTTTCGAAGCTCTTCTACCCCTTCTCGGGCTGACTCCTTGACCGTGTCCGCTACCGCAATTAGGCCTTCTAGGCTATTCTTTTCCCCAAGTAGCATC
>CAZKPQ010000007.1:0-19568 GCA_964554695.1 uncultured Gammaproteobacteria bacterium
TCCCCCGTTAAAGACAATGTACACATCTGCTTCGTCCATTATCCGCAGCGTCCGTTCAACATAAGATTCGGTTTTGATCTCCTCATCAAAGTGGTTCTCTTGATCCCGTCCTTCAAAAAACGCCGGATGCAGCTTGTCATTTGGATTTGGGTAATAGGTAATCCCAATCGCCTTTCCTCCTCCCGCATGAGCTCCTTCCGTTGCCGCTCGCATTACCCCCGGCCCGCCACCGTTTATTATTGTGTAGCCAGCCTCCGCTAGCCTCTTTGCCGTCTCAAATGCGTTGTGGTAATCTTCACTATCTAGCTTAGCGTCCGCAAACCCTAACAGAGCTATTTTTTTAATTTCCACAAGTCCATGGTAGCAAAGCTAAAAGCTGTAAAATAGACTCCACCATGATTTTTGCCAAAAAAGCCACTCGCTATTACAAGGAGGCTCAAAATAGGCTTTCCAAGATTACCAAGCGGGCCCCTAAGGAACGGACCAACGAGGAACTCCTCTCCTCACACCCATTAGGCCGGAAAATTCTTATCCTTACTGAGAAAATTGGCATTTCCCTTGGTATCTTTTTTGCTCTTCTGGCTATTCCAGTTCTTATCTCTCTTATTCTTATCCTAAAAGACCTCCCTGCTCCCGCTTCATTAACTAACCTCCCCGTTGCCCAAACCACCAAAATCTTTGACCGACATGGCACCCTTCTCTATAACATCTACGTTTCCGAAAACCGCACTGTCGTTCCGCTTTCGGAAATTCCTGTTCCCATGCGCCATGCCACTATTGCTACTGAGGATAAAGATTTTTACCGCCACGGTGGCATAAACATTGTTGGCGGTATCTTCCGAGCCGTTAAAGATATGGTTACCTATCGAAGTCTCCAAGGCGGCTCAACCATTACCCAGCAGCTCATTAAAACCTCCCTTTTAACTCCCGAGCGCACCCTTCCTCGAAAAATCAAGGAAATCATTCTTGCCTTCTGGACGGAAAGAATCTATACCAAGGATCAAATCCTAGCTCTCTATTTAAACCGTATCCCTTACGGCGGTACCGCCTATGGCATTGAGGAAGCCTCCCAAGTCTATTTTGGTAAAAAAGCCCGCGACCTTACCCTGTCCGAAGCCGCCCTTCTGGCCGGCCTTCCCCAAGCCCCAACTTATTATTCTCCTTTTGGTACCGACCCCGCTCGCGCTAAAGCTCGCCAGCACCATGTTTTGGATCGGATGGTCGAAGATCGCTATATTACTCCCGATCAGGCTACCGCTGCTAAAAACGCTCCCCTTATTTTTGCCACTCCCTCCGCTACTATTAAAGCTCCCCATTTTGTCGCTTATGTTAAAGAGTACCTCGTCGAAAAATATGGCGAAAAAGTTGTCGAGCAGGGTGGTCTAAAAGTTACCACCACTCTCGATCTTCCCCTCCAGGAAGCTGCCCAAGCCAGTCTCGCCGGGCAAGTCGTCAGCCAGCGACCCTTAAAAGTAGGTAACGGCGCCGCCCTCGTCACTAAGCCCAAAACCGGCGAAATTCTCGTTATGATCGGCAGCTACGACTATGAGGCCACCGACGGCGGCAAGGTCAACGTTACCCTCGCCGAAAGAAGTCCTGGCTCTTCCATAAAACCCCTGAACTATGCCCTAGGTTTTCTCAAAGGTACTAGTAACCCCGCTACCCCTTGGATTGACGCCCCGTTTTGCTTTCCCCCTTTTGCCGGCAAGTCCTATTGTCCCCGAAACTACGACGGCCGTTTCCGCGGCATCGTCCAAACCCGCTTTGCTCTTGGCAACTCCCTCAATATCCCAGCCGTCAAGCAGTTAGCTGTTAACAAAGTGGAAGACTTTATCGCTACTGCCAGTGCTATGGGTCTGACCACTCTTAAAGATGACCCCAACCGCTATGGTTATTCTCTAACCCTCGGGGGCGGTGAGGTTCGTATGGTCGATATGGCCACCGCTTTCGGCGTTTTCGCTAACCGCGGTGAGCGCGTCGACCTCATCCCTGTTTTGAAAGTCGAAGATGGCACCGGCAGTATCTTGGAAGATAATACCGCCCGTTTAGAATCAGAGCGCCACCTTATTAAGACCAAGGCCTGGGACGGTTCTTCACCGTGGGTTCCAGAGGGCAACTTCGTTCTTCCCGAAGAGGTTACTTTCCTCATTTCTCACATCCTTCTTGACGACGGCGCCCGTACTCAGACCTTTGGCGCCAACTCTGTTCTTAATGTTCCCGGTAAAAATGTCTCTGTTAAAACAGGTACCACGGAGGACAAACGCGACAACTGGACCATTGGTTACACCTCCGGTACCGATTCTCGTTTGGTTGCCAGCTGGGTCGGCAATAACGACAACTCTCCCATGAGCCCCTTTCTAGAATCCGGTAATACTGGCGCTGCTCCGATCTGGCGAGACGTTTTGGACCTGGTTCTTCGGGACCTCAAGCCCGACTTCCCCCGCAAGCCCGAAAATGTCGTCTTTCTCGAGGTCTGCTCTCTGTCGGGCCTTCTTCCCGACCGCGGTTGCCCTACCCGTGGTGAATACTTCGTTAAGGGTCTCGTTCCAAAAAGAAAAGACGACGTCTGGGAAAACAAACGAAAAATCTTTGTTTATAAAGACACCGGCAAACTCCCCGGCCCAAACGACAAACCTAACCCCGATCAACTCAAGGAGGAGGACCACTTAGTTATCTCCGATCCTTTCCAGAGGGACTACTGCGCCGACTGCGCCTATTAGTAAGCCCTTCGTTAAAAAACCCACTGAGCGCATTGGCTCCTTTGCTTTCCCTCCTTTTGCCGGTAGAATATTCCTATGCTCCTAACCATTCTTCTTGCCGTCACCATTGGTAGTATCCTTTCGCTCTCTGGCGGCTTTCTCCTCCTTCTGAAAAAATCCCTCTCCACCACCTTAAACCTCCTCTTGATTAGTTTTGCTGCCGGCGTTCTCTTAGGCACTGCCTTCCTCGATCTTTTCCCGGAAAGTCTAGCCGGAACCTCAAGTCCCGACTCCATCTTTACCTGGGCTATTGGCGGCGTCGTCTTCTTTTTTCTTCTCGAGAAACTCCTTCTTTGGTATCACCACCATCACGAGGCCCACGAAGTAGCTAAGCCCTCAGTTTTTCTTGTCACCATTGGCGACGGTTTGCATAACGCCATCGACGGCGTTGCCATTGCTGCCAGTTTTCTGGCTAACCCAGCTCTTGGTCTTGCTACCACCATCGCCGTTGCCGCTCACGAAATTCCTCAGGAGCTTGCGGACTTTAGTGTTCTTCTAAGCCACGGCTTGAAAAAATCCCGCGCTATTTTTCTTAATCTCCTCTCCGCCTTCACTTCCCTAGTTACCGCGGTTTTAACTTTTTATCTTTCGCCCGCCATCACCGACTTTCTACCCAGTATTATCGCCTTTACCGCCGGCATGTTTACCTACATCGCCTGCTCGGATCTTATTCCTGAACTCCACGACGCCTCCGCTAAAAAACACGGTATTCTTCGCCAAACCCTTCTTTTCCTAACCGGGATTGCTCTCGTTTACGTGGCCAAGCTCCTTCTTCCCGAACCCTAGCTATTCCTACCAGGAGCCAGAAAATTCCGTATTCCGCTGTCGAGACCACGATAATCTGCGATCGCGGGAGGAAAATTAAAAGGCAGGCCAAAAATGCCCACTTTCTTCTCTGGCCTAACCCCCGTACTGTTCCTATTGCGATCGTCACCCACCCTAGTGGACCAACTACACCGCTTGCCACCGCCACTTCCAGTAACTCGTTATGCGCTTATCAATTCGCTGCTCTCCTTGTCGTCAAATCCACCGACAAAGACAGTAAAACTAAAACCACCACTACTTCTACTTATTTTGACGCCAAGTCTCGTGATTGGACCAAGCAGCGCCTCGTCGTCGCTCCTCTCGACAACTATTTTGAAATCTCCGCCGTTTTCTACAACACTAACCAAAACGCTACTCTTTGGATCGACCAAACCTCCCTCACTGTTAAGACCGGTGCTGCAGCCAAGGGCTATAAAACCAGCCCCACCTCAGTTAAAGGTCCCGAACTTAACGCCCTTCTAAACGAGCTTTAACCTCTAAAGCTGGTAAAATTGGTTGTGCCAAAAAAGTCTCTCCCTCTCTTGTTCCTTTTCCTTTTCTTCTTCGTACTCGTAGCCCTTCTAGTCTTCCGTTACGCGCCACGGTTAGCCCCCCCATCTTCCCCTCCCCCCGCCACATCAGACGACCCCGTCTCTCACGTCATTATTGGTTTTCTCCCCTACTGGAATCTTTCCCGTTTTGATAATTCTTCTTTGTCTTCCCTCACCGCCCTTTATTACTTCAGCCTCCCTGTTTCTAAAACCGGCCGTTTCGATCAAACTTCTCCCGGCTGGCGCCAGCTATCCTCTCCTAAAATGTCGGAGATTAAATCTTCCCTCCGCTCTGAAAACCTGCGCTACGGCCTTTCTGTCAGTATTTTAGACGCCGACACTATCTCCGCCATTCTCTCGTCCCCCGAGGCTCAAACGGCTCTTATCGCCGACACCATCGCCGTTTTGGAGTCCGAAAACGCTGACGACCTCAATATCGACATTGAATATAATCGCCTGGCCGACCCCTCCCTTCGATCCCCCCTCTCCACTTTTGTCGCCAACCTCTCCGCTGCCGTTAAAAAAAGCCGCCCCCAGACGACTATTTCTCTTGACCTCTACGCCGACACAGTTGTCCGCCCCCGAATCTATGATCTAAAAACCCTTGCCCCTTCCGTCGACTACATCTTTATCATGGCTTACGACTTCTATAAAACTAACTCTCTTCGCGCCGGTCCGGTTGCCCCCCTCACTGGTCGACAAGATTATGGCTACGACGTCTCTTCCTCTGTCTCTGATTATCTAGCCATCATTCCTGCCTCTAAGCTTATCCTTGGTATCCCCCTCTACGGCTACGAATGGCCCGTCGATTCTCCCACTAAACATGCCCGTGTCGTCCCCTCGTCCCGCTCTCCTGAAGTCTCATCTTACCGCCGTAGCCTTGAAACCCTTGCCGCAAAAAATGCTTCCCTTAACTTCGACGATTCTTCTAAATCTCCCTGGTTTGCCTATTTTGACTCCGATACGGCTACTTATCGTCAGGTCTGGTTCGAAAACGAAACTAGCCTTTCCCATAAGCTTGACCTAGTTAACGCTAAAAGCCTCGCCGGCATTGCTTTCTTTGCCTTGGGCTACGAAGGTCCTAACGCCTCTCCTCTTTGGGAAGCCGTTTCTAAAAAACTTTCTCCTCTTCCTTAGTTTGTTTTTCCCCTTGATCGTAAGAGTGTAATCCATAATAATGCCGTTAGTTCTTGGGAAGCATACTTCAACGGACCGGACTCTTATTAGAAAGTCGCGTCTAGTATGCCTAAGAAAAAATCCCTAAACAAACCAGCCCGTTCCCTAATTTCTCCTCTAGAATCATTTCTCATTCTTCTTGGTACTCCTCCCCTATTGGTCATTAAATTTGCTCTCGAGCTTATTATCCGTCTCGGCCAACTTACTTTGCGCCTAACCCACCTCGCCCTCACTCACTCCACCAGGCTCCCCAGCTTTTTTAAAACCACCTTCCTTGCCCTTGTCGCTTCCATTCGAGTCAGGGGAATGATCCTTTCCCGCGCCGCCTACTCTGGTCTGTCACGTTTGAAAAATTCCCTCTCCGGTCTTTTCCCCCTCCTCTCTCGCCTCCTTAAAAGGCCAACCCGTCTAGCCTACGGTCTTCTTCAAAAACCGCCTTCTCCTCGCCCACTTGCCCTTCCACCTCTTAGGTTATTTCCCGCTCTTAAGCTTCCTTTTCCCGCACTCCTCCTTCGCTTGCCCGCTCGCTTTCGCGACTTTACTCTCCTTGTTGTTGGCGCTTTTCTCTTTTTCATTTTTGTCTTTCTCCCTTACCAAGCCCACTCCTTCGTTACCGCTCTTCCCCACCCCCGCGCCTTAGCTGTCCGCGATATCCCGGTTTCTACTAAAATTTACGACCGAAACGGGATTCTCCTTTACCAGTTTTACGCCGACGAGAATCGTTCCCTCGTCTCCCTAAAGGAGCTCCCGCCACACCTTATTAAGGCCACTCTCGCCATCGAGGATAAAAACTTCTATCGCCACCGGGGAATTGATCCTCAGGGCATCGTCAGGGCCGCTGTCGCCAACGCCAACGGTACCGTTCTTCAAGGCGGCTCCACTATTACCCAACAGCTTATTAAATCCGCTCTCCTTACGCCTGAACGCACCTATCTTCGAAAGACTAAAGAACTCCTTCTCGCCCTCTGGACTGAAATGACTTACACCAAGGACGAAATTCTCACCATGTACTTTAACCAGGTTCCTTACGGCGGCACTGCCTATGGCATTGAAGCCGCCGCCCAAACCTATTTCCGGAAAAGCGCTAAGGACCTCACCCTCGCCGAATCCGCCCTTCTTGCTGGCCTTCCCTCATCCCCAACTACCTATTCTCCCTTTGGGTCCCACCCAGAACTTGCCCGAACTCGTCAGCGTCAGGTCCTCAAAGCCATGCTCTCCGCCGGCTTCATCACCCCAGCCGAGGAGCAGGCCGCCCTATCCGAGAAGTTAACCTTTGCCAATCCCGAAACCAGCATCAAAGCCCCCCACTTCGTTATGTATGTTAAAGACTATCTTGTCTCTAAGTACGGCAGCCGCATTACCGAACGTGGCGGTCTTGAAGTTACTACCTCCCTCGACTACCCCCTTTACGAGAGAGTTTCTGAGATTGTTAAAACCTCTGTTGCTAACCAAAAAAACCTCGGCGTCGGTAACGGCTCCGCCCTTGTCACTAACCCCGCCACTGGCGAGATTCTTGCCATGGTCGGTTCCACCGATTTTTTCGATATTGACCACGACGGTAACGTCAACATCACTCTTGCCGAAAGGAGTCCCGGCTCCTCCATTAAGCCTTTAACCTATGCCCTCGCCTTTGAAAAAAACCTTCTTTCTCCCTCAACCCTTATTGACGACTCCCCGACTGCCTTTAGTAACCCTGGCTCTCCCCCTTACCGCCCCCAAAACTATGACAACCGCTTCCACGGCCGCATGCCCGTCCGGGTCGCTCTTGCTGCTTCCTATAACATCCCCGCCGTTAAAACCCTGGAGAAAGTCGGCCTTTCAAGCTTTCTCACTTTCGCCCGCGAGGCTGGCCTTACTACCTTCACCGATCCCTCCCGTTACGGACTCTCAATTACTCTTGGCGGCGGCGAGGTTCGTATGGTCGATATGGCTACTGCTTATAGCCTATTTCCTAACAACGGTCGCCGTGTCGACCTAAAGCCCGTTCTTAAGGTCACCGACTACCGCGGCCGCCTCCTCGAAGACAATACCGTCCTTTCCTCCACCGCTCCTCAGCTTATCTCCCCCCGCTCGGCTTTCTTCATTAACAGTATTCTTTCTGACGACCTCTCTCGGGCCCCTACTTTCGGTCGAAACGGCTACCTGGTCGTTCCCGGTCACACCGTCGCCGTCAAAACCGGTACCACCGAAACCAAGCGCGATAATTGGACCATTGGCTATAGTTTTGGTCCCAACCCTCGCCTCGTTGCCGTCTGGGTTGGTAATAACGACAACTCTCCTATGAGCCCTTGGCTCGAGTCCGGCAATACCGGCGCTGCTGCAATCTGGAATCCCATTATGAGCCATCTTTTAAAAGACACCCCCGATTCTCCCATCCCTCAGCCAAGCGACCTTCGCCCGATCCAAATCTGTGCCACCACCGGCACCCTTCCCTGCGAGTACTGCCCGGTTATAACTACAGAATACTTTGCACCCGGCCAAGAACCCAAAGTCGCCTGTAATATAACTAAAGAAGATCGTGAAAAATTTGAAAAACAGCTTTCGGCTCCCAATTAACTCCCACACTCCGCATACTGGCCAGCTGGTATTTCCCCAATAGGTGGATCTGGCCAACTCTTAATCCGCTCCAAAATCTCATCGTATCTCTCCACCGCTTGGGCTACAGTCTTAACTGGTACCCCAACCTCTTCTTCAACTAACGCAAAACCTCTTTTCGTCTTCGCATATCCCGGCGACTCTTCCGTTATTATGAGAATCCTACACTCCCCAACCCCTCCAATCGCCAACTTTCGTGTCGTCAGAGTCTCTCCGTTGATCTGTCCATGAAAAAGACTCCCAAAAACCATTTTTCCCTTCCCTTTGACCTCAATCTCCGCCGATACATAATCGTCCCGATAGTCTAACCTTGTGATCTCTACCCCCTCGATCTTTTTTAGCTCCCACCATGCGTCAATGTAGTGGGATGCAAAAAGTAGCCCCACCGTTCCACCAAAAAAGGCAGTTGTCAGAACAACTGCCGCTATCCCCGCCAAAAAAATCTTTGCTTGTCCGCTCATTCGTTTAGGTGTGTCTGTCGGCCACATTCGACGCCGCAAACGATTCGGGCTTCGTCCGACACAGGAATCCTGATCCCTTAATCATTCCCACAATCTCCGAAATCATCGCCCGCGTCTCGCCGGCTTCTCCTACATCTACATGGATCTCGACAATCTTTTCTAGGGGTAAATCTCTTTTTCTAAACTCTTCAATTAACCGCTGTGCCAGTGTAAGTGAATAAGTCGCTTCCTCGTACATCCGCTGCCGAAGGTCTTTGATGCCGTCTTTATTTACTCCACCCCAAAAGTACACCCCACCGTGTCCGACATGATGTACTACCACGGCGCTGACAAAATGGGCTACTCCTGGGGTCACTAATTCCGAATCAGTCCCAATTACGATTCGAAAATGGGAGTTGTTCTCCGCCTTGATAAACTCCACCGCCCGGTCTACTAACCCGGCCAAGTTCATTTCACCTTGCGTTGGCGATCTAAACTGATCAATCCTGTGATCGGTCATCCTCTTTCCGGAGCATTTTCTGCCTGTCGAACCGGCTTCCTCTTTTGAAGTAAGCTCATTATACTACAAACCTAAGACCAGGTACGACTCTTACTATGCACAAGTTCACTACCGACGAGCTCGTTTCTCAAAAACCATCCGACTCCAAGTTTAGATCTCTCCCTCGAGCTCCAATCTCCTTTATTCTCCATAATATCCGTTCCCTTCAAAACGTCGGCCTTTTCTTCCGCCTGGCCGATGCCATTCGTGCCGAGAAAATCTATCTCACTGGCTTTACCGGTTTTCCTCGACTTCCAAGTGACCCTCGCGCCGAGCACATCATCGCTAGAGCCGAGCGCGAAATTAACAAAACTGCTATTAAGCTCGTCCCTTTCGTCCCCTGGGAGCGCCATGAAGATGTTTTTGCCCTATTCAAAACCCTCCGCGCTTCTAACCACTCGCTAGTTGGCGTCGAACAGACCGATGCCTCAATTAATTACCAAAAAGCTTCCTATCGCCCGCCCTTAGCTCTCCTCTTCGGTCACGAACGCGAGGGCTTAGAAGAAAAACTTCTGGAATTTTGCGATTTGATCATTCATATTCCCATGCTTGGTATGGGCAATTCCCATAACGTCGCCGTCTCCGGAGCGATAATTAGTTCCCATATCCAGAAACTACTAACTCCTGAAGCCTCAGCCGCTGCTCCCCACTAATCCTTTTGCCCACCCCCCCAACTCTCTACCTAGAATTTGGTGCGCTCTGGCGAGCAATTTCTCTCTGTCTCTCTCTCACTGCTTGCGTCCATTCAACTGGACTCCGGTCAAACTTCGCCCGCTCCGCCGCCTGCCATCCCGAGAAAAGTCTCCTTTCCTCCTGATCAACCGCCGTCTCCCCTTTCGAGCCCGCTCTCTCTTCAGCAAACCTTCGTGCCAGAGCCGCGTTTCGCTCAATCCAATTATTAATAGCCGTGTAAGTGTCGTTCGCAATCGTTATTTCCATTCCTGTCGCTTGCCTATACATCACATCATAAACGGCATCATAGGTCCTCACCGTCCCGTCGTTCAATCGCCGCAACTTATTCAAGTCTCTAGCCCCACCCGGGCCCCACTTCCGAAATGCCATCTCCATACTCGCCATTGACCAAAGGTTTTCTTTTGCTGGCGAAGGAGCAAATTCCGAAATTCCTACCGTTTTCAGAGCACCTCTCACTTCCTCACGATATTTGTCTTGCTCCGTTTGTATACTCAGGTCTGGATGTTGATTTCGAAGTGCTACCAGCTGTCCCCAAACAGCCAACGGGCTTGGCTCCCGACCCTCGACTGGCCCCAAATCCTCAATCGGCGGGGTCGTCTCATCCTCCGTTACCGCTAGCTCTGCCAGTATCGCCATAGCCTACTGTCCTTATAGTCTCAGTTCTCCCATTTTCTGTCAAGATCAAAGCCTGGAACTTAACCGCAACCCTAACCAACTACCTCCACCTCATCGCTCCTAATAATCTGACAATTAATGTCTGCCCGCTCACCATTTTTCGCCAACCACCCCAAGCTTAAGTATTCTTTCGGCCCCGACACCGGAAAGTAATCTGAGAACCGACACTCCCCCTCAATCTCCCCCGGGCTCCCCACCAGCAGTTGTAAGCAGTACTGGTGATCATCCTTATTCCCAAGTTCATAGGTCTTTCCCCTATAAACCAATCTCTCCTGCCCAACCATCTCATTAGTAATTCCCTCTGCCTTACCCAGTAGACTGTCAGCGTAATATACTTCACCCTCTGACAAAACCAATAGCATAAATGAACCGTCTTCAAAAATTACTTTGATGTAGGGATCATTTGGATAATGTTCCGAAACAAGCTTTGCCATCGCTCTTACCTTCTTCGCCTTACCCTTGACCTTAACTTCCATTCCCCGCCGAGGATCTTTAACTAGTTTTCTTACTACTTTAGATAAATCGCCCATCAACGGCATTATAAACCACCCACCAATCAAAATTTGCTAAACTAGCGCTCGATGAATAAATCCTATTGGGGAATAGTCTTTTTTTTGGCTGTCATTACTGCCATCGTCGTTGTGGCTGCCTTTCATAAGCAGGCTACTTCCACCATTTCAAAAATCGCCGCCATCGTTGATAAATCTTCCTCTCCCCCACCCACCCCCACCGCTACCCCCTCCGCTCTTCTTATCGAGGTTATTACCCCTAAAACTGGTGGCAACCTTAAAACCCCGACCACCTTGGTTTCTGGTAAAACCACTCCCGGCGCTTTTCTTACTCTCAACGACCGCCAGTTGGCCGCTACCTCCGACGGTACTTTCAAGCTATCTCTTCCCTTAGAAAAAGGCCTTAATCCCCTTCTTTTCTCCGCCGCTACTCTAACCGGCCAGTTTGCGGAAACTGAGGTCATTATTAGCTTCCTTCCGGAGCCTTCCGCCGACACTTCCTCTCCTTCCAGTGTTGTCGCCGACCTTTCGGAAACCCTCCTTCAGGGCAAAGTCTCTACCGTTACTCCTACTTCCCTAGAAATCCTCTCTTCCGGTACTACTTATCAAGTTGATACTTCTTCCTCAACAAAATTTCTTCACCGTTGGGGCGCCAAGGCGACTCGTTCGACCATTCTGGTTGGTAATGAAGTTGCCGTTTACGGCGAGTTTACTTCTTCTGAAAAACTTCACCTTAAGGCCGCTGTCGTTCGCAATCTCTCATCTCGCCTTACCCCTCGACTTCTTGTGGGCAAGATTGACGCCGTTGATGCCGACGGCTTTCTCGTCTCAGTCTCAAGTCCCGACTATTCCCCCCTCGCCGTCACCCTCAACTCCTCGACCAGCTATTTAAATCGCCGCGGCCAACCCCTTTCCCTTTCTTCCTATCGTGCCGGCGACAGTCTTATTCTTTGGGGCCTCTGGGATGCTTCCGCAAAAACCCTCACTTCCGTTGGTGAGGCTTTGAACCTCACCGCCCCCTAGAGTAAAATTCCTACACAATTCCTAATTTATCCCGCTATTTTTAACCTATGGTCTTTTCCGGTAACTGGGTTGATCTCGTTGTTTTAATCTTCCTCTTCTTCTACGTCTGGGAGGGTTTCCGCCGTGGCTTTCTCGTCCATCTCTTTGAGATGGCCTCCTTTATTCTCTCCTTTATTATTGGCCTTCGTTTCTACGTTTTAGCGGCCAATCTTTTTGTTATTTACTTTAACTTCTCCCGCGGCTTTGCTAATGCCGCCGGCTTTATCCTGGTCGCCGTTGTCAGCGAAACTCTTCTTGGACTTCTTTTTACTCTCGCCCTTCGCTCCCTTCCTAAAAAGATCTTCCACTCCCCCTGGAACCGCTTCCTCGGCTTTCTCCCCGCTCTTATTGACGGCCTTATCCTCGTTGCCTTTTTTGCTACCGCCTTGGTCAGCCTTCCTATCTCTGGTAAGGTCAAGGCCGCTCTTCTTGATTCCGAAATCGTTTCCCGCCTCGTCGATAAAACTCGCGGCCTTGATAAATCCCTCAATGCCGTTTTTGGCGACGCCGTCCAGGAAACCCTCACCTTTCTTACCGTCCGCCCCGACAGCTCTGAACGCCTTGACCTTGGCTTCACTACTACTGCCGTTACTAACGACGAGCCTTCCGAGTCCGAAATGCTCCGTCTTATAAATAAAGAGCGCCTCGACCGAAACCTTCGTCCCCTAACTCTTCGCGTTGACGCTCGTACTGTCGCCCGCGCTCATAGTCGTGATATGTTTGCCCGCGGCTATTTTTCCCACGTTAACCCAGACGGTCTCTCTCCTTTCGATCGCCTAAAAAATGCCGGCGTTGGCTTTTCGGTTGCCGGGGAGAATCTTGCTTATGCTCCAAACGTTATCATCGCTCACGAAGGCTTGATGAATTCCCCAGGTCACCGGGCCAATATCTTAAATCCCGACTTTGCCCAGGTTGGCCTTGGTGTCATCGACGGAGGTGTCTACGGTAAAATGTTTACCCAACTCTTTACCAACTAAATTAGAACTACCGCTAAGAAAAAGAGGAAAATTATCGCCACCATCTGAAAAATGGCCACTAGTCTAATCGCCGGCGAGACCGCGCTATTTAAAACCTGAGTCATTAAGCTAATCTGCTTATAAATCACCACCGCAAACACTAGGTAGAAGGCAATTAGTACCAGAAGGAAGATCT
The DNA here is from genome assembly GCA_964554695.1 of uncultured Gammaproteobacteria bacterium. Taxonomy (GTDB): domain Bacteria; phylum Patescibacteriota; class Microgenomatia; order JAMCZE01; family JAMCZE01; genus CAZKPQ01. The sequence goes on from CAZKPQ010000007.1 coordinate 12,976, forward strand.
TTGCCAAGATCCCAATCTGAAAGAAGCTGATTATGTTAAATAGTTGGTCCATCTTTATTCTTGAGGGTTAACCTCATGTTCTAGTTCTTCTTGTTGCATCAGTTCTTCAATCTTTCTAACTATTAGCCTTGGGTGGGGGGCATATAAAAATTCAATGTTTGGCTCTGTTCCCGCTGTCTGAACATAGACATTTCCAAAATCAAAAAAGCTCGCCAGTACCCCAATCGGCGCTCCCCGAATATCCTGGATCTTACTCATCTGCGTCGAGGCAATATCTTGGTGCGTTATATTATTCCAGTCAATATCCACTACCCGTTCATTCGTTACGATCCCCACATTAAAGTACCAATAGAGAATCTGTAACAGTGAGTACGTAAAAATCCCCATATACCACAACAGAAGAAGGATTATTGTAAATCCCGATCCTCCTGGTGGGATTACTTCTAAGAAAACCCCGAACGGCAAAACGATAAACGGAAGTAATCCCGCAATAATCGCCAGTAGTATCCAAGGGACATTGGTTATTGGGTGGGCCCTGATAAGAAGAACTACGTCTTCGTTTGGCAACTCTCCCGAGAAATGAATCCCAGTGGGGTACGCTAAAAAGGTCGAAAACGGCATCCCACCAGACATCTTCCGTAGCTCTTCGTCCGTCGTCGGTTCCGTAGGAAACTCTGGATGTCGTTCTGGCTCTTGATATCGGACTTCTTCCGTCTTTACCACTTCTCCGCCCCTCTCATTTCCCCCTTCTTCTAATACCACCGGCTCTGCCTCAATTGCTTTCTCACTTTTTTCCGTCGTTGCCGGCCCACCCAGCCCTTTTATTCCTATCCTTGGCATATCTGAAGGATAACAAAGCCCCGCCTTAATAACAAGAAAGGCCTATCTACTTCTTTTCGATGTTAAAAAGCGCGCTTGCCAGCCAGATCTCCCCTGGCGCTCGGAGATTAAAAATCTCTCTAAACGTGCTCCCGCTAATATCTTTGGTTCCTTTGTCTGTCCCGATATGAACCGTGCTCGTTACTCCCCCCGTGCTATAGCTAACCGAAATCGACCCCACCGCATTAACTGCCTCTCCTCCAAGCCGGTTTCGGACTTCATCTCTGCTCCAGGTATCCGGGTTTGGTTTATCCGTCTGGGATAGATGCGACAAACTCCCCCCATCTTTGATAAAAAGTAAGGTCGCGTTTACAATATCCGCAAATTCATCTTGTGTTAACCACGGATGTGACCGTGTTGCCCTTCCCGACCTTGGCCGGTACCACGCTTTATAAAACCACGGGCTTCCGGCTATCTTTTCGTAGGCCTCCCCCGTCCAACAACCTTGACTGCCACACTTTGTGTCCCACGCCCCTGGCGTCCCGTAACCATTAAACGAGTACCCATACGTATATCCCCCTGCCGAAGCCGCGTACCAACTCGAAAACGGCGCTCCGTTAGCTACTAACACCCACCCTCGGGTGTCATTAACCGCTCTCTCCCAGTTTCCCCCTTTTGGTTCCGGCTTAAATACCTGGCACGCCTCCGTGGCACAAATCGATCCCGCTCCATTATTCGTCCTCGCCAGGGCATAGCTTCTAGCCGCTACCGCTTGCGCCTTCAAAGCTTCGTATCCTCCATTATCTGCCCACGAATTCGGCACTTCGTAAATCCGCTTGGTGTAGTCTTCAATGTTAAATTCTCCGTATCCGTCCACTCTAATGTTTATCCCCGTGTTATAGTCCTTCTTAATCTCAATACCTCCTCCGTAGTAAGCCCGCAGGATCTCTTCCGAATTTTGCCCGCTCTTCGCCCGGCCGTACGCTCCGTACTGGCTCATCCCTTTTCGGTGTGGTGCCCCAAACGAAAACCCTGCATATGCCGGCGAGAATCCTGGGTTAAAGTCTGGCCGGGAGGCTGCATCATCGGCCGGCGGCACTTCTCCCACACTCGTTACAAAGTTCCCTGTCTTCTCGGCCAACAACTGTTGCTGTCGGGCTGATAGCGTCCCCACCGTTTGTGTCAGCTGTGTTTGATAACCTTTAGCTTCCGCCACTAGCTTTCGAACTGGTGCCAGAGTCGTTTCTAAACTCGCCCGTCTCTGCGTTAACCAGCCCTGAGTCTCTTCCAGTTTTCTCTTCGATTCTGACAGATCAGTAATCTCTAAAACAATACTCGATATCAATCGCTTTTCATCGTTAATTAGGCTTTGTCGATAGGCCAGAAACGAAAGTGTTTCTCCCACATTTGATCCAGTGAACAGCGTTGCAAATAGGTACTCCAGTCCCGACTGAAAATCCTTCTTATAAAAATCTCTGATCTGGGTTTCTAAAAATACCTGTCTGGCCGCCAGTTTCGTTTCGTCCTCGCTAATCTCCTTTTTCTTTGCCTCTACTTGATTGGCAAGCGACTTCATATTGGCGTCAATCGCCGCCATATCCTTCTCCAGTTCCTTTACTTTCTCCTCATGTGGCTTCGTCGCCGCTACCGATAGCTCCAACAGCTTTTGGCACTCGGTAATCTTTCTTTGGCACTCATCAATCCCTCCACACTGAGCCGAGCACTCTTCCGCCCATACCTCCTTTTGCCAGATTACCGTTCCTAAAACTAAAACAACAACGGCTATTAATTGGGGCAGCTTTTTCATTCCTGAGTATTTTACCAGTCGCTCGCTATATTTGGTTAAGACTTCAGTGCTTAGTCTTCTAGGATGGAAAAGCGCCACTCCCCATCCCACTTTCTCCTTTGTCATCTTCGGTCGCATATACCAGTACTGTCCCCAAAAAGCCAGCTTCTCTAATAATCCCCTTCCGTTTTCCACTGTCTTAATCCGAGCCTCCCTTCTGCTTACCATTTTTGCTATTTTCAATCTTTCGGCAAACGCCCGTGGCAAATACTCCCTAGTCCACCTATTTTTCTCTAGCCATTTCCCCTCCGTCCCACCTCGGTCAAAAATACAGATTGCCTGTAACACTTCATGAGCCGTAAATAAATTCCTCTCTCTTATTGTTAAGTGGCCTTCGTCCAAAAACATGTTGGTGCAAAAGCTCTCCTTCTCCTCTCTCCTTCGGTACTTGCCAGTAAGTTTTAAAATCCCTACTACCACCGCTCGCGTCACCCACATCCAATTTCTCTTCGTCACAATTAAAAGGTCAATATCTGCTTCCTTTGGTGCGTTTTTGCATGCCACGGACCCTGTCACCCATATTCCCTCCACTGTTCCTACCCTCGAAAGCCACCTACCGATTCTTTTTGCTTCCTCTAACTTTTCCCTTCCCGCCTTCTCCCTTTCTTTTCGAAGCCTCAAAATCCTCTCCCGCCCCCTCAGAAATAACATCCCTTCTTTTTCGCTAACCCTTACCGTCTCCCCCCCCTTCCCCAACTCGCCGTCTTTTCGTATCTGCCAAAGCTCTGCCTCATTCCAAGTTATTGGGAAATCAAACAGGTCAGCATAAACTACCGCCCGAAACTGATTGCGCGCAAGCTTCACTGGCGTTATCATACTACTTGTGTTTAAATCTCTCGGAAAGGCCCCTGAGTGGCGCATTCTAGCCTACCTAGGCATTATTACTCTTTCCGTCCATCTTCTCTCTATCTTTGGTTCTCTAATCACTACTTTCTCCAGTATTATCTTAATCATCATTCTTTCCTGGATTCTTGCCTTCATCATTGAGCCCGCCGTTCTCTATTTAACTTCTCGCGGCATTTCTCGACTCATCGCCGCCGCCCTCGTCTACACCGCCATCACCGCTGCTGCCATTGTTCTCGTTTGGATTGTCCTCCCCACCGCTGCTACTCAGCTTGCTGAACTCGCTACCCTTCTTCCTTCTTATCTTCCCGCTACCAGTCCCTGGTCAGCCCGCCTAGAGGAATTTCTTACTTCTTCACTTACCAATTCAGTTTCTCTCGCTTCCCAGCTAGCTGCCATTCTCGGCAATATTCTTCTTGTTTTTATCCTTTCCTTTTATGTTCTCCTTTCGAGAAAGGAAATCTCCACCTTTCTCTTAAAAGTCATTCCCGACGATTTCGAGGAGGACTACCTCTTCCTTGAGCACACCTTTAACACCACCTTTGCCTCCTTTCTTCGCATCCAATTCATTCTTGGTCTTATCATGGGCGCCCTCACCTACCTCGTTCTACTCATCCTTGGTATCGACTACGCCCTCTCAACTAGTGTCGCCGCTGCCATTCTTGCTATGATCCCGGTCATCGGTCCCGTGGTTAGCCTTTTTCCCCCCGCTCTTGCCTCCCTGGTTGTTTCCCCTCAGCAAATGGTTATCACCCTCGCTGTTATCACCCTTGCTTCTCAACTCGTCTACAACGTCCTTGCCCCCAAACTACTCGGAAACGCCCTCAAAATCCACCCGATCATCGTTCTTATCTCATTTCTTGTCGGCTATAAGCTTGCCGGAGTTTGGGGTGCTATCTTTGCAGTTCCAGTTACTTCCGCTCTCGCTATTGTCGGCCGTGATCTTCTAAAGTACTGGCACGAAGCCGCCGACAAATAATCCTACTTACTATAATCCGCAAGTACCTGAGCCACTCCTTGGGCCGCTGTCTCCAGAAGCCCCTTCGCGTTTTGTCCCTTGATTGCCCCATTAACCGCATCCAGGAAGTATTTATTTATTCTCGAGTTAATTCCTCCTTCGCCATCATGAGTCGCCGAGGCTAAATACCAGCTGGTTGCTGTCGGTGCCGCCGCTACAAATGGTCCAACACTCGGATCCGCCAATAGTTTTTCTGCCATATCTGTTCTTGGGTATGGTTCTCCAAACTCTCGGGTTTTACTCTGCGCCGCGTAAAGTTTTTCCAGTGTCGCTGGCTCTGATAAATACTTTAAAAATTCAAACGCCTCTTTTTGAACTTTACTTTTCTTTGACACCCCTTCCATCCAGAAGCTTGCATAGTTCACCGGTTTTGTCACCCCTGCTAGCTGAGGGACCGGCACTACTCTAAACTTCAAGTCCGGGTTCAAATCTTTAATTTCAAACAGCCGCCATGAAGGCGCGAAGTACATGGCCACTTTTCCTTGGCTAAAAGCTAGTGTTGATCCGTCTAAGCTCTCATCCCAAACTTTATCGACTGTTAAAAAGGTCGTGTAGTATAGAAGTGATTCCTGCGCCGCTACCGAATTACTTGCTTTGTCTAAATCTACTCCCGCTTGGGCCATCATTAGTGCCAAAATATCCTGCCAGTGATCAATATTTCCCGTCGTCCCGAGTGCCGCCCCCGCCGTTCTAATTCTTCCCCGGTCATCCCTCACCGTCAGTTTTTTAGCTGATTCCCGAAACTCATCCCAGCTTGTCGGCACCGTCACTCCACCAGCTGTTAATAAATCATCGTTAACATATAGCGCTAGGGTATCGATTTCTAAGGGAACCGCGTATGGCCTCCCCCCAACAAACGCATCCTTTGCCGCCACTGGGTAAAAAGTTGTTTTAAACCTCGCCGGCGTGTAAATCTCACTTGGCACCGGCGCCAGTAAATTCTTAAACATTGGCATCCAGCTATTGTGAATTCGGACAATATCCGGCCCACTCTCTCCACTCATTCCTGAAGCCAGTCTTTCCCGATATTGAATTGGTGATTGTTTCACATACTTTACCGTCACATTGGGTTTACGGCTTTTATAATCGGCTAGAACTTCGTTAAATACTCCGCTGTCTTCCCAAAGTCCCCAATAAGTAATCGTCACCGGTCCACTGCTTAGTCTTCCCAACAAAAGCCGCACCACTAGAACTAACCCCACTACGAAGATAAGAAGGACAACCCCAATTATTATCAATATTTTTTTATTCCCCGTGTTTCCCGGTAAATCAGGCATATCGTTTGTTACAATTAACAAAGTAACAGAAAGTCCCTACTTTATGCAACGTTTCCGACGATTAATCCATTTTCTCTTCTTTTTTATTCTTGGCGCCTTTTCCGCGCTGATTCTCCTTACTTCGGTCTCCTACCTTGTATTTACGGCTTCTCTTAAGGATAAGGTTTATCCGGGCGTCAAAGTCGCTGGTCGCGACGTCTCTGGCCTAACTCGCCCTGATCTTGAATCGTCTCTCCCCCAACCCAATCTCGACGACTTCCAAATTTTTCTATCCGGTCCGACTGCTTCCGTTTCCGCCACCGGCCGCGATCTTGGTTTAACTTTTGACAAAGCCCTCATGTCTGAAAGGGCCTATTCAATTGGCCGTCAAACTAAAAATCCCTACTATAATTTCCTCCAAATCCTTTCCGCTTGGAACGGCGAAATCGATCTCCCCCTCGAAATTACCTTTGACCAGTCTTCCCTTAACCACAAACTCGACACTATTGCCCCCCAGGTTGAGCGTCCCGCTGTCGACGCTGTCTTCAAGTTCGTCCCCAATATTGGCCCTGACAATCGGGGTCGTGTCCAGGCTTTCGAGCCCTCCTCCGATGGTCTCGCCATCGATCGTGAAAAAATCTCTGAGGCCATTTTACTTCGCGCTAAACAGGTCGCTACCAATCCCGAACCAGCTACTATTTCTCTTCCCCTTTATACAAAAGTGGTTCCTCCCGCCATCCGTTCAACTACCGCTGACGACATGGGCATAAAAAACCTCTTGGGTAAGGGTGAATCCTATTTTTATGACTCC